>NZ_JAIUKC010000068.1:0-49180 GCF_020177435.1 Saccharopolyspora sp. 7B
CCCGCGGCCTGCCCGGCGGCGGGCCGCCGGCCTCCCGGCCGGTCGCGGTCGTGGTGCTCGCCCCGGCGCCGACCAGGCCCCGGCGGCGCCCCCCCCCCCCCCCCCCCCCCCCCGGTTCCGCGTCGCCGCCACCGGACGATCCCGGTGGCGGGGTTCGCGACCCGCACGCCCCGCCTCCGCCCAGTGGGAGGGCGGGGCGTTCGCGCAGCGCAGCACAGGTGGTGCTGCACGATCACCGTGGAACAACGGCCCTCCAGGAGGAACCCAGTGACCGACGACGGCACGTCGGAAGACGGCTACGGGCGTGTGCTGCTCAAGCTGGGCGGTGAGATGTTCGGCGGTGGCGCCGTCGGCGTCGATCCGGACGTGGTGGGAACGGTGGCCAGGCAGATCGCCGAGGTCGTCGCGAGCGGGGTCGAGGTCGCCGTGGTCATCGGCGGCGGGAACTTCTTCCGCGGTGCGGAGCTGCAGCAGCGCGGCATGGAACGCGCCCGCGGCGACTACATGAGCATGCTGGGCACGGTGATGAACTGCCTGGCGCTGCAGGACTTCCTGGAGCGCGAGCACGACATCGACACCCGGGTGATGACGGCGATCGAGATGGGCCAGGTCGCCGAGCCGTACATCCCGCGCCGCGCGAGCAGGCACATGGAGAAGGGCCGCGTGGTCATCTTCGGTGCCGGTACCGGGATGCCGTACTTCTCCACCGACACCGCCGCCGCCCAGCGCGCGCTGGAGATCGGCTGCGAGGTCGTGCTGATGGCGAAGGCCGTCGACGGCGTCTACACCGCGGACCCGAAGACGGACCCGACGGCGGTGCGCTTCGACGCGGTCAGCCACCGCGAGGTGCTGGAGCGGGGCTTGAAGGTCGCCGACGCGACCGCGTTCAGCCTCTGCATGGACAACGCCATGCCGATCCTGGTGTTCAACCTCCTGCAGGAGGGCAACATCGCCCGCGCGGTTCGCGGTGAGAAGATCGGAACCCTGGTCAGCACCCCTGCCGCAGCGTCTGCGTGACGCTGCTGAGATCCTGATCGGGTCCGCTGACGACGCTTCACCGCGTCGCGCGGCGCGCACTGCACGTACATCGGCCGCCACACCTAAGGAGCAACCGTGATCGACGAGGCCCTCCTCGACGGCGAGGAGAAGATGGAGAAGGCGGTGCACGTGGCCAAGGACGATCTGGCCACGGTTCGCACCGGCCGTGCCAACCCGGCGATGTTCTCCGGCATCGTCGTCGACTACTACGGTTCGCCGACGCCGCTGAACCAGCTGGCCAGCGTCAGCGTGCCCGAAGCCCGGCTGGTCGTCATCAAGCCCTACGACTCCAGCCAGCTCGCGGCGATGGAGAAGGCCATCCGGGACTCGGACCTGGGCGTGAACCCGTCGAACGACGGTCAGCTGATCCGGATCGCGATCCCGCAGATGACCGAGGAGCGCCGCAAGGAGATGGTCAAGCTCGCCAAGCACAAGGGCGAGGAAGGCAAGATCACCATCCGCGGCATCCGGCGCAAGGTCAAGGAAGGCATCGACCGCGCGGTCAAGGACGGCGACGCGGGCGAGGACGAGGGCACGCGCGGTGAGAAGGAACTGGACAACCTCACCCACCGCTTCACGGCCCAGATCGATGAGCTCGTCAAGCACAAGGAAGCAGAGCTCCTCGAAGTTTGAGAGGCTGTCTTGCAACTGTGGTTCGCGGCTGCCGGGCCGCTTTCGCCGGCGGCGCCCGCGTGGGCGTCTGGTCGTTTCCGCTCGTGTCCGCCCGGGGTCAGGCCGCAGGCCGCCCGGGTGCCGGGTGTGCTGGACCCGGGCGACCTTCGGTGACGACCAGCCAGCGCGAAGGTGAGTCCGGGATGTCCGCTTCCGCACCGGACGAGCCGTCGCGTCCCTCCCGGGCGGGTCGTGATCTGCGGGCGGCGATCGCGGTGGGCGTCGTGCTGGGCGCCGCGGTGATCCTGTCGTTGCTGATGCTGCGGCACCTGTTCATCGGCATCGTCGCGGTGGCGGCCGCGGTGTCCACGGTGGAGCTGGCCGGGGCGCTGCGCCGCGGCGCGGACATCCGGGTGAGCATGCTGCCCGTGCTGGTGGGCGGGCAGCTGATGATCTGGTTGTCCTGGCCGTTCGGGCTGCGCGGCCTGCTGGTGGCGTTCACGATCACGACGTTGGGCTGCCTGGCGTGGCGGTTCCGGTTCGGCGTGGACGGTTATCTGCGCGATGTGACGGCGTCGGTGTTCACCGCCGCGTACGTCCCGATGTTCGCGTCGTTCGCGGCGATGCTGGCGGTGCCGTCGGACGGCGCGTTCCGCGCGCTGTGCTTCATGATCGGTGTGGTGGCCTCGGACACCGGTGGTTACGCGTTCGGCGTCCTGCTGGGCAAGCACCCGATGGCGCCGTCGATCAGCCCGAAGAAGTCCTGGGAGGGCTTCGCGGGTTCGATGCTGACGGGCGCCGTGGCGGGCGTGCTGTCGGTGGTGCTGCTGCTGGGCGGCGAGTGGTGGCAGGGCGCGCTGTTCGGCGCCGCGCTGGTGTGCAGCGCGACGCTGGGCGACCTGATGGAGTCGGTCATCAAGCGGGACCTGGGGATCAAGGACATGGGCAACATGCTGCCCGGTCACGGTGGCCTGATGGACCGGATGGATTCGCTGCTGCCGTCCGCGGTGGTGGCGTGGATGATGTTGTTCTGGCTGCTCCCGCAATGATCGGGTCGGTGCGGTGATCGGGTCGGGCGATCCGGCCCGGATCACGCCGAGTCCGAACATCTGGCACTGGCCGGACGTCTACGAGCGGGAGAACCGCGCGCAGGACGTGTCCGGCGCGCTGTGGGCGGCGTTGCGCGCGAGCTGCGACTGGTCCGGCGGCGACGTGGTGGACGTGGGCTGCGGCGACGGGTTCCACCTGGGGGTCTTCGCGGAGTCGGCGCGTTCGGTGGTGGGGGTGGAACCGCACCCGCCGCTGGTGGAGCGAGCGCGGTCGCGGGTGGCCGGGATGCCGGGGGTGGCGGTGCTGCAGGCTCCTGCGCAGCGGTTGCCGCTGGCCGGTGCCTGCGCGGACCTGGTGCACGCCCGGACCGCGTACTTCTTCGGACCGGGCTGCGAACCGGGGCTGGTGGAGGCCGAGCGGGTGCTGCGGCCGGGTGGCACGCTCGCGATCGTCGACCTGGACGGGTCGTGCTCGCCGTACGGCGACTGGATGCGCGCGGATTCACCGCGGTTCGACCCGGTCGCGGTGGAGCGGTTCTTCCAGCTGCACGGTTTCCGCAGCGAGTCGGTGCGCGCGGTGTGGCGGTTCGCGGACCGGGCCGAGCTGGCGGCGGTGCTGGGGATCGAGTTCTCGCCGAAGGTGGCGCGCCGGGCGTTGCGGCAGATCTCCGGCTGCGAGTTCGAAGTGGGTTATCGGGTGCGCATTCGCGCTCGTCCGGTGGGGCTGGTCCGGGGTTTTTGAACCGGTGCGCCGGCATTGCCGATTCGCGGTGCTCGAAGATTTCTTCCGAATACCGACCGGCACTCGCAGTGTCGGCAAAACACCTGGTCGGAGCGCGTGCCGGGTGATCAACGCGCGGGTGCCGACACGTAAAGTAGCGACATTTCCCGAACGGCTGGCAAGACCAACCGACCGGACGATCAAGACTTGTCGTGCACTCGGTCGCAGTCACGCCGAGGTGTCCGGACCGCGGTTCGGGCGCCCCCGAATGACGCCTTGTTCGCAGCGCTCCGTCGTGATCGACTTGTCTTGGTGACGGAGTGTGGTGCCCGCCGGGCTGATCCGGCGACGACCCCACCGCGGGCCGCGGTGCGGCGGCCGGGCCTCGATCGCGGTCTCGGGGCGAACTCCGAAGTGGCCGGGAACCGGCCGGATCCCGCCGCGAACACGTGCAACAGGAGCGACCAGATGGCCTTTCACGCGGGCGGACCGGTCACCGCGGGATTGAGCCAGGTCGCGCGGATGGACCGGCGCGAACGAGCCGGGCTCGTCCGGGAGCTGTCCCGGCAGCACCCGACCTTCCGGACGTTGTGGCGGCGGCTGATGCTGGCCAGGGCCGTCGCGTTCACCTCGGTGCTGGCCCTGGCGGTCGCGGTGGTGCTGCTGGTGCAGGACGAGGTGCCGGCGCGGTGGGTGTCGGTGCTGGTGCTCGGCGGGTTGGGCGGCTTCGCGCACGTCGCGATCGTGCTCACCGACCACCGGTTCGACCTGCTGCTCGCGGTGCTCGGCGCGCACCGCACCGACCAGTTGCACGACCGCCTCCTCGCCGACGAGCTCTACGGTTCGGGGACGTCCGAGGACGAGCGGGCGGAAGGGGAGGAGCCGCGGGCCGAGCACGACCGCCGCGCCTCCTGACCGGGGGTCAGCTGCGGATGGACAGCGTGCTCGCGATCTCGGTGCCGAGGAAGTGCGTCTCGGCCTCCGCCGGCTCCCCCACTCGCACCACGAGCGGGCCGCCGAACGGTTTGCGCTCCACGACCTCGATGCGCGCGCCGAGGATCATCCCGTGGTCGGTGAGGTAGCGCAGCAGCTCCGAATCCGTGTCCCAGACCCGCGCGATGGTGCCGACGGTGCCCGGTTCGACCTGGTCCAGCAGCCGGGTGGTGGGCTTCTCCACGACGCCGTCCGCGGTGGGGATGGGGTCGCCGTGCGGGTCGTGGGTGGGGTGGCCGAGCTTCGCGGCGATGTGCTCGATGAGCTCGTCGAAGACGGCGTGCTCCAGCCCGTCGGCCTCCGGGTGCACCTCGTCCCAGGTGTAGTCGAGCACCTCCACCAGGAACAGCTCCAGCAGCCGGTGCCTGCGCAGCACGTCGTAGGCGAGCCTGCGGCCTTCCGCGGTGAGTTCGACGCTGCGGTAGCGGATGTGCGTGACCAGCCCCAGCTGGGCCAGTTTGGTGATCATCCCGGAGACGGAGGAGGGGCTGAGCCCCAGCCGCTGCGTCAGCGTCGCGTTGGTCACGGCCACCCCGCGCTCGGTGAGCCCGTAGATCGCCCGGACGTAGTCCTCCACGGACGCCGAAGGGCGTTCGGCCATGCTCGTCATGGCCCCCACGATAGGAGACCGGGTGGTGCCACGAGTGGGTGGACTATCCGGCGGTGGCGGCCTCCGCGCGCCGCGCGCGCCGCCGCAGCAGCTCCCGGAACAGCCCCTGCCCGGGTGCGAACAGGTAGGTGAGCAGGAACAGCGCGGCCTGGCAGCACACGATCATCCCGCCGGTCGAGGTGTCCAGGTGGAAGCTCAGGTAGGTGCCCGCGATCCCGCTGCCGACCGACAGCGCCGCGGCCACCGCCAGCATCCGGGGGAAGCGCCTGGTCAGCAGGAACGCGGTCGCCCCTGGCGTGATCAGCATCGCGGTCACCAGGATGACGCCGACGGCCTGCAGCGCGACGACCACGGTCAGCGCCAGCATCGTCAGCAGCAGCGCGCCGATCCGCCGCGGCTGCAGCCCGATGGCGTGCGCGTGGGTGGGGTCGAACGCGTACAGCGTGAGGTCGCGCCGCTTCAGCACCGCCACCGCCAGCGTGATCGCGCTGATCACCAGCACCTGCGCGATGTCGCCGTCGGTGACGCCGAGGACGTTGCCGAACAGGATGTGGTTGAGGTCGACCTGGCTGGGGATCCGCGAGATCAGCACCACGCCCAGCGCGAAGAGCCCGGTGAACACCACGCCGATCGCGGTGTCGCCCTTGAGCTTCGTGGTGCCGCGCACCGCACCGATCATGGCCACGGACAGGCCGCCGAACAGGAACGCGCCGACGGAGAACGGCAGCGCGAACACGTAGGCCAGCACCACACCGGGCAGCACGGCGTGCGAGACGGCGTCGCCGAGCAGCGACCAGCCGATCAGCGTCACCCAGCAGGACAGCACGGCGCACACCAGTGCCGCCACCACGCTGACCAGCAGCGCGCGCCGCATGAAGCCGAACTGCAGCGGTTCCAGCAGCCAGATCGCGAGGTCGTTCATCGGACTCCTCCCGGCACGCCGAAGGTGCGGGCCAGCACTTCGGGGGCGAGCACGTCGTCGACGGGGCCGTGGGCGAGGACCCGCTGGTGCAGCAGCACGGCCTCGTCGCACAGCGCGGGGGCGCCGGCCAGGTCGTGCGTGGAGATCATGATGGTGCGGCCTTCGTCGCGCAGTCCCCGCAGCAGGTCGGCGATCATCGCCTCGGAACCCTTGTCCACCCCGGCGAACGGTTCGTCGAGCAGCAGCAGCTCGGCGCCCTGGGCGATCCCGCGGGCGACGAAGGCGCGCTTGCGCTGGCCGCCGGAGAGCGCGCCGATGGGATTGCGCGCGAGGTCGGTGAGCCCGACGCGGTCCAGCGCCTCGGCGACCGCGGCCCGGTCGGCGGGCCGGGCGCGGCGGGTGATCCCCATCCGCCCGTAGCGGCCCATCAGCACCACGTCGGCGACGGTGACGGGAAACGTGGCGTCGATCGCCTCGGACTGCGGTACGTAGGCGACGAGTCCGTCGCGGCGGGCGCGCTTCGGGTCGCGGCCGAGCAGCCGGATCTCGCCGCGGTCGGGGCGCACCAGCCCCATCAGCGCTTTGAACAGGGTGGACTTGCCGGATCCGTTGACCCCGAGCAGCCCGCAGACCTGCCCGGAGGCGATGTCCACGCTCACGTCGTCGAGGGCGAGCGCTTCGCGGTAGGAGACGGTCACGTGCCGGGCCTGCACGCTCATCGGGCACCTCCGGAGAGTCCGGCGACGATGGTCTCGGCGTCGTGGCGCAGCAGGTCGAGGTAGGTGGGCACGGGCCCGCCGGGTTCGGACAGCGAGTCGACGTAGAGGGTGCCGCCGAGCCGCGCCCCCGTCTCCTCGGCCACCTGGCGCTGCGCCTTGTCGTTCACGGTCGATTCGCAGAACACGGCGGGCACCTGCCGCTGCTGCACGAAGCGGGTGGTGTTCTTGATCTGCTGCGGGGTGCCTTCGGAGTCGCTGTTGACCGGCCACAGGTACGCCTCCTGCAGGCCCGCGTCCCTGGTCAGGTAGGAGAAGGCGCCTTCGCAGGTGACCAGCGCGCGCTGCCGCGCGGGGATCCGGTCGAGCTCGGTGCGCAGGTAGCGCTCGATCTCGTCGAGCCGCCGGGTGTAGTCGTCGGCGTTGGCGCGGAACTCGGCGGCGTGCGCGGGGTCGATCCGGCTGAGCGCGTCGCGGATGTTCGCGACGTAGGTCTTGGCGTTGCGCGGGGACATCCAGGCGTGCGGATTGGCGGCGCCGCGGGTGCCGCCCGCGGCGACCGGGATCGGGTCGACGCCTTCGCTCAGGGTCACGTGCGGGGCTTCGCTGCGTTCGACGAACTGGGCGAACCAGCTCTCCAGGCCGAGGCCGTTGTCCAGCACCAGGTCGGACTTCGCGGCGGTGAGCAGGTCGCTGGGCGTGGGTTCGTAGCCGTGCACCTCGGCGCCGGGCTTGGTGATCGAGTCGACGGTGATCCGGTCGCCCGCGACGGCCCTGGTCATGTCGGCGAGGACGGTGAAGGTGGTGACCACCGAGGGCTTGCCGTCCTCGGCCCGTCCGAGCCCGGCGTCGCACCCGGCGACGAGCGGCAGCGCGGCGGCCAGCGCGGCGATCCCGGCCGCGGCACGCCTGCCGCTCCGGAAAGTTCGCCACACTGGGGAGTGAAGTTTCGGCATGCCGAAACCTTAGCGGACGCGCTCCGGGCGGACCAGGGCCGCCGGTCCCGGCGTGCCGACCCGGACGTGCCGACGGGGCTCGCCTCGGGCCGTGGGACACTGGTGGGCGCTATGTCGACTTCACTTCCGCTGGTCTTCGACGCGCCCAAGCGCGGCCTGCCCCCTCGTCACCTCGCCGACCTGTCGGTCGAGGAGCGCCGCGCCGCGGTGGGCGAGCTCGGGGAGAAGCCGTTCCGCGCGAAGCAGCTCGCGCACCACTACTTCGGCCGGCTCAACGCCGACGTGGAGTCGATGACCGACATCCCCGCGGCGAGCCGGGCCAAGCTCGGCGCGGACCTGCTGCCCACCCTGCTCACGCAGGTGCGGACGCTGGACACCGACGAGGGCACCACCCGCAAGACGCTGTGGCGGGCGCACGACGGCACGCTCATCGAGAGCGTCCTGATGCGCTACACCGACCGCGCCACCGTCTGCATCTCCAGCCAGGCGGGCTGCGGCATGGCCTGCCCGTTCTGCGCGACCGGGCAGGGCGGGCTGCAGCGGAACCTGTCCACCGCGGAGATCGTGGACCAGGTGCGTACCGCGGCCGCGATGCTGCGCGACGGCGAAGTGCCCGGCGGACCGGGCCGGCTGTCCAACGTGGTGTTCATGGGCATGGGTGAGCCGCTGGCGAACTACAAGCGGGTGATCTCCGCGGTGCGCCGCATCTGCGACCCCGCGCCGGAGGGCCTGGGCCTGTCGCAGCGTTCGGTGACGGTCTCCACCGTGGGCCTGGTGCCCGCGATCAAGCGGATGACCGAGGAACAGCTGCACGTGACGCTGGCGGTGTCGCTGCACACCCCGGACGACGAGCTGCGGGACACGCTGGTGCCGGTGAACAACCGCTGGAAGGTCGCCGAGGTGCTGGAGGCGGCGCGCGGCTACGCCGACCACACCGGTCGCCGGGTGTCGATCGAGTACGCGCTGATCCGGGACATCAACGACCAGCCGTGGCGCGCGGACCTGCTGGGCAAGCTGCTGCACAAGCACCTCGGCCAGTTCGCGCACGTGAACCTGATCCCGCTGAACCCGACGCCGGGCAGCAAATGGGACGCCTCGCCGAAGCCGGTGCAGCGCGAGTTCGTGCAGCGCGTCCGGGACGCGGGCGTGCCGTGCACCGTCCGCGACACCCGCGGCCAGGAGATCGCGGCGGCCTGCGGGCAGCTCGCCGCCGAGGCCTGACCTCGGCGATTCCCGGCGGCCTCGCGCGCGGTGAGCCGTGCTCGGCCGACCGCCGCGATGCCCGCCGCGCGCGAGCCCGGATCACCTCCGCCGGAGACCGTCGCCGCCCCGCTTCATCAAGTCGGATGATCCGGATCGGTGGAGCCGCGGAGCACCGCGCCACCGGTGTGGTTGCCGCCGCACGTACTCGCCCGGTGTCGAACGCCCGTCGTTGACCTGCGCGGACGGTGCCGGGCGAGCCGCTGCGACACCCGCACCTCCGCAGCCGGGAGGACATCGGCGCACCCCGCGCAAGGGGTGTCCATCGACCGTGTGGGGCCTCTGGAAAAACGCGCCGCGCGGAGATCATGCTGGTCGTGGTCCCGGCGATGCCGGATCGCTCGGCCCGATGTCGAGACCCCCCGACCGGCATCGGGCCGTGGGGGGGGGGGGGGGGGGGGGGCGGCCCCCCCCCCCCCCCCCCCCCGCCGCGGCCCCCCCCCCCGCGCGGGCCGCGCCGGGGGGGCCCCTCGTAAACCCCGGCCGGCGGGCAGTTCGGGCGGGGCGGGCCCCGGGGTTGGGGGGCGGCCGCGCCCCGTGGGCCCCCCCCCCCCCCGGGCTGGGGGCCGTCGCCGGCCGGACAGTGCTCCCTTCCCCTCGCACCGCACTGTCCGGCCGGCCTCCCGTCCGGGTCAGCTCACCTCGGCGAGCTTCCCGGTGGCGACGTCGAAGACGAACCCGCGCACCGAGCCCTTCTTCGGGATGAACGGGTCGTCGAGGATCCGCCGCAGCGAGCGCCGGACGTCCTCGGCGACGTCGGCGAACGCCTCCGCGGCCCACTCCGGTTCGGCCCCGACCTCCTGCCGGAGGGTGGCGGCGAACTCCTCGTCGGTGAACGTCAGCATCCCGCAGTCGGTGTGGTGGACGAGCACGATCTCCTCGGTGCCGAGCAGGCGTTGGCTGATCGCGAGCGACCGGACCTCGTCCGCGGTGATCACCCCGCCCGCGTTGCGGATCACGTGCGCCTCGCCTTCGCGCAGGCCGAGCGCGCGGTAGACGTCCAGCCGGGCGTCCATGCAGGCCACCACGGCGACGTGCTTGGACGGCGGGAGGGGGAGCGGGCCCTCGAAGCCCGCGGCGTAGACCTCGTTGTTGCGGAGCAGTTCATCGGTGACCGACATGATCGGTGACCTCCTCGTCGTGCTGGATGGCCGGCGTGCCGAGCGGGAGCGGCCGCGCACTTCGCTGCGCGCCCCGCCGACACGCCTGGTCGAACAGCGATCCGCGCCGGGTCGGCCAGAACGGGGTGAGCACCGCACCGGTCATGCGCCCACTCCAGGCGCTACGAGCGGTGCGCGCAAGGGCACGCCACGTGGTGGGACGCCGCGGTCACCCGTGCGGCGGAGCGCTGCCGGAGGTGCTCAGCGTCGCCGCGTCCGGCGGCCAGGCGATGCACTCGCCGATCGCGTCGCCGATGCCCGCGCGCGGCTCGGCCGAACCGGGAACCGTCACCGCGCCGTCCCGCAGCGCCTCCCGCAAGGCCAGCAGCACGCAGAGCTCGTAGCCGGTCCGGTCCACCCGGCCGGTCCGGTCCACCACGCCCTCCAACCAGCCCGCGGGCACCACGCCGCGCACGGGGACGTCCAGGCCGGACGGCAGGTAGCGGCCCTCGCCCCACACCCGGGTGGGGCCGTCGACCAGTTCCCCCAGCGCCGCCAGCAGCGGCCACCGGCGCCGGTCGCTGCTGCGGAAGTCCAGGACGTGCAGCAGCGCGGACAGCAGCTGCCGGTGGTCGGAGGTGTAGGTGATGTGCAACGCGGCCCGCGCGGCCCGTCCCCGGTCCGGCTCGGCGGAACGCCGCAGCAGCGCGTCCGCGTGCTCCTCGGGGGGCGACCAGCGCCGCCAGCGCCCGTCGGGCGGTGCGCCCGCGGCGCGCAACCGGGCGCCGGCGCGGGACCGCAGCTCGTCGATCAGGGTCAGCAGCACGCCCAGCAGCTCGCGGGTCAGCTCGCCCTGCCGGTGCCAGCACAGCGCGGCCAGCAGGGACAGCCGGGCGTTCGTCGACTCGGTGGGCAAGCCGTTCAGCGCCCGGTGCCGCCAGCAGTCGACGGTTTCGAGCGGGACGTCGGCGAACACGTCCGGTGGCAGCCGCAGCTCCCGCAGCCGGTCGAGGCGCTCTATCTCGTGGAGCACCTCGGGCAGCCGTTCCGGCGCCCGGTCCCCACCCACCTCGTCCAGGAAGGAGTCGGGCAACCGGAGGGAGCGGACGGCGCTGAGCTCGTCCAGCTCCAGGCAGAGCGCGTGCGCGTCGATCCGCGCGGGATCGGCCAGGAACTCGTGCGGTATCCGGTCGCGGCCCCGGGCACCCAGCAATCCGGCGAGCTCCTCGCCCGCCGCCCCCAGACGTGCCAAGACCCACCGGTGCAGTTGCGGCTCCGGGTAATGGCCCACGAAGCGAAACGTAGACCTCCCGTGGCAAACCCGATCGGGCGACCTCTGCTCAACCGCTGATCATCATCGCAGGTCGAGTCGGGGTCCGCTCCGCCGAGCGGGTGCCGGGTGCCACTCGAACGTCCCAACCGGGGCAAGTCCCCGGGTGACGCACCGCGTCAGCGGCGGAAGCCCTTGCGGCGGCGGCGCAGGTCGGCCAGCAGGCCGATCGCGACGATCACGGCGATGCCGATCAGCCAGATGTCCTCGGTCTTGAAGGCGTGGCCGCCGCTGAGGATGCCCTGGTGGTTGCCCACCAGCATGATCAGCAGGGCGAAGACGGTGAACCAGCCGGCGATCTGGGTGCCCTTGGGGAACCCGCCGTGCCAGCCCCACTCGACCGACGGCTCGTCTGCCGGGTCGATGGCCTGACTGGGCTTGGTGTCCAGTTCCGTGCTCGCCACGTACCCTCCTGCGCCACAACCCGCCACCGGGGCGGTTGAACCTGCTACTCGGCGCGGCACGCGCCACGCGTAGCCCATCTTCGCATAGCTCGAGCGCGCGCCGGTGCGCTGGTGGCGCAGCCCCGGCACAGCGCAAAGCCGCGGAACGGGCGAACCCGTTCCGCGGCTTCCTGGGAGTGGACGGAGAGCGCTAGCCCCCCTTGGCGGCCTTCCCGGTCCTGCTGACGATCAACCGGTAGATGCCCAGCACGATGATCGCGCCCACGATGGCCAGCAGCCACGTCCGCCACGACCAGAAGCTGCCCAGTCCGACGTGGAACACCCAGTTCCCGATCAGGCCACCGACGAAAGCCCCGACCACGCCCAGCAGCAAGGTGACGAGGATCCCGCCCGGATCCTTGCCCGGCATGATCAATTTGGCGATGGCGCCCACGATGAGCCCGAGAACGATCCATCCGATGATGCCCATGGCGCTACCCCTTCCTGCCTGGTGTGTGAACGCTGTGCCAGCGGCGCGGACCGCTGGTTCAGGCGTCCGGTGCTCGGGGCCTACCCCCCGATCGTGACGCTGATCGCGGATTCGCGCACCGCGAGCGACCGGCGACCACCTGCTTCGGGGAGAATGGGCGGTGATGGACACCGCGACCCCCGCTTCGAGCGCGCGCCCCGAATCCCCCGTCCCCGCGAGCGGCCAGGCAGGCGCCGCCGAGTCGAACGCCGCGCGCGGGACTCCGCGCAGCGTGCTGATCCTCGGTTCCACGGGGTCGATCGGGACCCAGGCGCTGGACGTGATCCGGAACAACCCCGGCCGGTTCCGCGTCGCGGGCCTCGCCGCCGGGGGCAGCGACCCGGCCGCGCTGGCCGCGCAGGCGCTGGAGTTCGAGGTCGAGGCGGTCGCCGTCGCCAAGGGCACCGCGGCCGAGGACGTACAGCTGGCGCTGTACGCGGAGGCGCAGCGGCTCGGCTACTCCACCGGCGGGTTCCGGATGCCGCGGCTGCTGGCCGGGCCGGACTCGACGACCGAGCTGGTGCAGAGCACCCCGGCCGACGTGGTGCTCAACGCGGTGGACGGCTCGCGCGGGCTGAAGCCGACCCTGGCCGCGCTGGAGACGGGCGCGACGCTGGCGCTGGCGAACAAGGAATCGCTGGTCGCGGGTGGCTCGCTGGTGCTGCGGGCGGCGAAGCCCGGCCAGATCGTGCCGGTGGACTCCGAGCACTCCGCGCTGGCGCAGTGCCTGGCGGGCGGCCGGGCCGACGAGGTGGACCGGCTGGTGCTGACCGCCTCGGGCGGGCCGTTCCGCGGCCGCAGCCGCGCGGAGCTGGAAGGCGTCACGCTGGAGCAGGCGCTCAAGCACCCGACCTGGGCGATGGGCACCGTCGTCACGATCAACTCGGCGACGCTGGTGAACAAGGGCCTGGAACTGATCGAGGCGCGGCTGCTGTTCGACGTCGGCTACGACCGGATCGACGTGGTGGTGCACCCGCAGTCGATCGTGCACTCGATGGTCACCTTCGTGGACGGCTCGACGCTGGCGCAGGCCAGCCCGCCGAACATGCGGCTGCCGATCGCGCTCGGCCTGGACTGGCCGAACCGGATAGCGAAGGCCGCGCCGCCGCTGTCGTTCACCGAGGCGTCCTCGTGGACGTTCGAACCGCTCGACGACGAGGCGTTCCCCGCGGTCTCGCTGGCCCGGCACGCCGGTTCCACCGGCGGCTGCCTGCCCGCGATCTTCAACGCGGCGAACGAGGAGGCGCTGGCCGCGTTCGTCGGAGGGAACAGTGGTTTCACCGGCATCGTGCAGACTGTGGAGCGGACCCTCGCGGCGGCCGACCAGTGGCGCGGTGAACCGCAGGGCGTGGACGAGGTCTTCGCAGCAGAGGAGTGGGCCCGAGTGAAATCCCGCGAGCTCGTAGCGGCAGGGAAGGTGCAGTGATGCTGGTCATCGTCGGCATCGTCCTGTTCTTCGTCGGACTGCTGCTGTCCATCGCCTGGCATGAGCTCGGTCACCTGCTCACCGCGAAGATGTTCGGCGTCAAGGTCACCCAGTACATGGTCGGCTTCGGCCGGACCGTCTGGTCGCGCAAGACGGCGGAGACCGAGTACGGGGTGAAGCTGATCCCGTTCGGCGGCTTCATCCGCATGATCGGCATGTTCCCGCCGAAGCGGGACGAGGAGTACGGGCGCACCGCCTCCTCCGCGCCGTGGCGGGTGATGATCGAGGACGCCCGGGAGGCCGCGGCCGAGGAGGTCACCCCCGAGGACGCGCACCGGCAGTTCTACCAGCGCAAACCGTGGAAGCGGATCATCGTTATGGCCGCCGGGCCGATCATGAACCTGATCCTCGCGGTGCTCATCTTCGCCGGGATCCTGATGGGCTACGGCAAGGCCGAGCTCACCACCTCGGTCTCGTCGATCAGCGAGTGCGTGGTGTCCGCCGACGCGCAGGACAAGGGCACCTGCCCGCCGGGGGCGCCGCCGTCGCCCGCCGCGGCCGCCGGGTTCCGGCCCGGCGACAAGATCGTCGAGTTCGACGGCAAGCCCTATGGCTCGTGGACGGAGCTGCAGAAGGCCATCCGCGGCTCCGCCGGCTCGGTCCCGATCGTGGTGGAACGCGGTGACCAGCGCCTCACCCTGCACGCCGACCTGATCCAGGACAGGCGGCCCGCGCTGGACGACCCGAAGCGGACCGAGGTCGTCGGATTCCTCGGGCTCACCCCGGACCAGGTCATGGTCCGCCAGGACGTCGGCGGCGTGGTCCGCACGATCGGCGGGTTCGTCAGCCTCACCGCGCAGAAGATCGTGGAGCTGCCGCAGCGGGTGCCGGACCTCATCTCCGCCATCGGCGGCAGCGAGCGGTCCGCGGATTCGCCGGTGGGCATCGTCGGGGCCAGTCGCATCGGCGGCGAGGTGCTGTCGATGGACCAGGTGTCGGTGGGCGCGCGGCTGATCACGATGCTGAACCTGCTGGCCGCGGTGAACCTCTCGCTGTTCGTGATGAACATGCTGCCGATCCTGCCGCTGGACGGCGGGCACATCGCCGGTGCGCTGTGGGAATCGGTGCGCCGCGGCTTCGCGAAGCTGGTGCGCAGGCCGGACCCGGGCCCGTTCGACACGGCGCGGCTGATGCCGCTGGCCTACGGGGTGACGTTGGTCTTCATCGCCTATTCGCTGCTGGTGCTCGTCGCCGACGTGGTGAACCCGGTGACGCTGATGTAGCGCTGCCGGGTGAACCGCCGGTGAACCCCGGGCGGCATCGCGCCGAGTGCCCTCCGTCGATCACGCCGGGTGATCAGTCCAGGGGTGAACCTTGCCCGTCCGGGGGAGTGGCTATCGGTATCGTGGTTCGGGGAACGGCGTGCGCCGGGTACCCGGAAGGCCACCCGGGGGCTTTCCCGGAGCGGTGGTGACGGGCTCGTCGCCGAGCCGTTCCGGCCGCGGGGCGCGGTACGAACCGCCTCGTCCCGCTGACACTCACGAGCGCATCCGCGCAGCGCAAAGGTGGAGAGGAATCGATGACCGTCGATCTGGGCATGCCCGCAGCACCCGCCCCGACACTGGGCGAACGGCGCAAGACCCGGCAACTGCAGGTCGGTGCGGTCGGAGTGGGCAGCGACCACCCCATCTCCGTGCAGAGCATGACCACCACCAACACCGCCGACATCAACGGCACGCTGCAGCAGATCGCGGAGCTCACCGCGTCCGGCTGCGACATCGTGCGGGTGGCCTGCCCGAGCGCCGACGACGCGGAAGCCCTGCCCGCGATCGCGCAGAAGTCGAAGATTCCGGTGATCGCCGACATCCACTTCCAGCCGAAGTACGTGTTCGCGGCCATCGAAGCGGGCTGCGCGGCCGTCCGGGTCAACCCGGGCAACATCCGCAAGTTCGACGACCAGGTCAAGGAGATCGCGCAGGCCGCCAAGGACCACGGCACGCCGATCCGGATCGGCGTCAACGCCGGCTCCCTCGACCCGCGGCTGATGAAGAAGTACGGCAAGGCCGTGCCGGAGGCGCTCGCCGAATCGGCCATGTGGGAAGCGGGCCTGTTCGCCGAGCACGACTTCCACGACATCAAGATCTCGGTGAAGCACAACGACCCGGTCGTGATGGTGCGCGCCTACGAGATCCTCGCCGAGCAGTGCGACTACCCGCTGCACCTCGGCGTCACCGAGGCCGGTCCCGCGTTCCAGGGCACGATCAAGTCGGCGGTCGCGTTCGGCTCGCTGCTGCGCCAGGGCATCGGGGACACGATCCGCGTCTCGCTGTCCGCGCCGCCGGTCGAGGAGATCAAGGTCGGCACCCAGATCCTGCAGTCGCTGAACCTGCGCCCGCGCAAGCTGGAGATCGTCTCCTGCCCGTCCTGCGGTCGCGCCCAGGTCGACGTCTACACCCTCGCCGAGGAGGTCACCGCCGGGCTGGAGGGCATGGAGGTGCCGCTGCGCGTCGCCGTCATGGGCTGCGTCGTGAACGGCCCCGGCGAGGCCCGCGAAGCCGACCTCGGCGTCGCCTCCGGCAACGGCAAGGGCCAGATCTTCGTGAAGGGCGAGGTCATCAAGACCGTGCCCGAGGCCAAGATCGTGGAGACGCTGATCGAGGAGGCCATGCGCATCGCCGAGACGATGGAGGGCGCCGAGGAGCAGGGCGAGGGCGCCCCCGTCGTCACCGTCGGCTGACCGCAGGCCCACGGGCCCGCGGCGGGAGCGATCCACCGCGACCGTGGCGGCCTGATGTCCGCGGAGCACTGCAGGCCCGTCGGGAGATCCGGCGGGCCTGGCTCGTTCGTGGGCGGTTCGTCCGGAGTCAGGGGCGGGCTGCTCGGCACGGAGCGTCATCGGTGGCCCCGATGACCGCGCCGTCGCTGCGCCATCCGGGTGATACCCGGAGGGATTGTGCTGGGTACGTCGGGTAGGGGAGCCTGCGAGCGGTCCGGTCTGGCAGTCTTTACCCGTGCTGAAGCTCGTCGGAGCCCGCCTGCTGGAGGATCGGGACGCGCCCCAGGTCCGCACCGCGCTGGGCAGGGACCCGGTCGCGGCCTGCATGGTGGCCTCCCGCGTCGAAGCGGCGGGACTGCGGCCCAGCAGGCTCGGCGCCGAGGTGTGGGGCTACGGCAGCAGGCTCGAAGGGCTCTGCTTCTCCGGCGTCAACCTCATCCCGCTGTCCGGCGGGCCCGACGCGATGCGCGCCTTCGCCGACCGGGTGCTGCGCCGCCGCCGGGTGTGCTCCTCGCTCGTCGGTCCCGCCGAGCAGGTGCTGGCGCTGTGGGACGAGCTCGCCGGCCAGTGGGGGCCCGCGCGGGAGATCCGCGAGGAGCAGCCGCTGCTGGTGCTCACCGGTGCCCCGGCGGTCCGCCCCGACCAGCAGGTGCGCCAGGTCCGGCCGGACGAGCTGGACCGGTACCTGCCCGCCGCGATCGCCATGTTCACCGAGGAGGTCGGCATCGACCCGTCCCGGGACGGCGGTGCCGCCGGGTACCGGGCGCGCGTCGCCGAGCTGATCGCCGCCGGTCGCGCCTTCGCCCGGTTCGAGAACGGCGAAGTCGTGTTCAAGGCGGAGATCGGCGCGATGTCCCAGGCCGCCGGCCAGATCCAAGGGGTGTGGGTGCACCCGGACAAGCGCAGCTCCGGGCTCGGCACCGCGGGCACCGCCGCCGTCGCCGACCGCCTCGTCCGCGGGCTGGGGCGCGCCGCGAGCCTCTACGTCAACGGGTTCAACATCGCCGCCCGGATCGCCTACAACAAGGTCGGTTTCCAGCAGTTAGGCACCTTCAGCACGATCTTGCTCTGAGTCCGGGCGGGACTCCCGGCGCCGCCGCCACCGGCCGGACGCGGGCGCCGATCGCGGGACGACGTTGCCCCATCGGACCCCACGAATTGCGCGAACGGGCCAACCTCGTCCGGGGGAACGGGTGGTGGGTTCGGAGCTGTCATCGTCTTAGGCATACTTCCGGGGGTGCGTTCTTCACGGATCTTCCCCCAGCGGCGCCCGCGGGCGAGGCTGCTCGCCGCGTGCACCGGACTGGCGATGACCCTGCCCGTCTCGGGTTGCGGCCTGTTCGATTCCGGGCCGTCCGCCCAAGAGGTCGCCACGGCGTTCCTGAACACCGTCGCCGCCGGGGACACCGCGGGCGCGGCCGGCCGGACCGACGCCCCGGAGAAGGCCCGGCAGGCCCTGGACGACGCGCGCGGCGAGCTGTCCCCGCGCGCGATCAACTTCAACGTGACCCAGGTCGTCGAGGACGAGGGCGGCGCCCCCGCCCGCGCCACCTTCGACGCGAACTGGGACCTCGGTGACGGTCGCGCCTGGCAGTACCGGGGCGCGCTGGAGCTCAGCGAATCCGACCAGGGCTGGAAGGTGCACTGGGCGCCGTCGGTGCTGCACCCGAAGCTCGCCGACGGCCAGCGGCTCGCGTTCGACGAGCAGCGCCCGGAACCGCAGCCGGTGCTCGACCGCGAAGGCACCGAGCTGATGCGGCCCGAGCAGATCGTCACCGTCACCCTCGACCCGCAGGCCGCGGGCGACCTGCCCGGCGTGGCCGAGCAGCTCGCCGCCGGGTTGCAGCCGGTGGACCCGGAGATCACCCGGCAGACCATCGTCGACGGCGTGAACGCCACCGAAGCCGGCCAGCCGTACGTGGTGGTGTCGCTGCGCCAGGACGATTACGACCGGGTGCGCCCGGCGATCTACGACCTGCCCGGGGTGCGGTTCCCGGCGCAGACGAAGCTGGTCGCCGAGGAGCGCGGGTACGCCGCGCAAGCCCTGTCCGGGGTGTCCGAGCAGGTCGACGAGCAGATCACCGCGAACGCGGGCTGGAACGTGCACACCGCGGACGCGAACGGTGCCCCGATCGAGGTCCTCCAGGAGCAGCCGATCCGGCCGGTGGACCAGGTGCGCACCACGCTCAGCGACCGGACCCAGCGGGCCGCGGAACAGGCCCTGGACCCGGTGCCGCAGGCCGCGATGATCGTCGCGATGCAGCCCTCCACCGGCGACGTGCTGGCGGTCGCGCAGAACGACCCGGCCGACGCCCAGGGCGCCCCGGCGCTGACCGGCCAGTTCCCGCCCGGATCCACCTTCAAGATCATGACCGCGGCGGCGGGCCTGGAGGCGGGCAAGGTGACCGTCGACCAGCCGGTGGAGTGCCCGGCCAGCAAGGTCTTCGACGGCCGCACCATCCCGAACGACAAGGACTTCGACCTGGGCGTCGTGCCGTTGCGCACCGCGTTCGCGAAGTCCTGCAACACCACGTTCGCGCAGCTCGCGGTGGATCTGCCCGCGCAGGCGCTGACCGACATGGCGAAGCGGCTCGGCATCGGCGTCGACTTCGACGTCCCGGGCATCACCACGATCACCGGCCAGGCGCCGCCCGGGGAGAACACCACCGGCCGCGCCGCGAACGGCTTCGGGCAGGGCGCCGTGCTGACCAGCCCGTTCGGGATGGCGTTGGCCTCGGCGACGGTCGCGAACGGGTCGATGCCCATCCCGAAGTTGATCGAGGGCGCCGAGACGAAGGCCGACTCGCAGGTGGCTCCGCTGTCGCCGCAGGTCCTGGACCAGTTGCGGCCGATGATGCGGGAGGTCGTGCTGTCCGGGACGGCCACCGCCGTAGCCGGGGAGGGCGAGGTCGCGGGCAAGACCGGCACCGCGCAGTTCGGCGACGGCACGCATTCGCACGGCTGGTTCGTCGGCTACCGCGACGACCTGGCGTTCGCGGTGCTGCTGGAGGACTCGGGCGAGTCCAAGCCCGCGGTGCAGGTCGCGCAGAGCTTCCTGTCGAACGTGCCCTGACCGGCCGCGCGGCGGACGTCGAGATCATCCGTTCGAGTGAGTCCGCGGTCGATCTTCAGGTGCTACCTTGTAGCGCATGGAGCGGATCGGGGTGCGCGAGCTGCGGCAGAACGCCAGCCGGTACCTGCGCCGGGTGGCGACCGGGGAATCGATCCTGATCACCGATCGCGGACGCACGGTCGCGGTGCTCAACCCGCCGTCGCGCGAGCGCTCGCTCTACGACGAGCTGATCGCCGCCGGGGAGCTCATCCCCGGCGACGGCGGTGAGCTGCCGGAACCGCTCGACGCGGACGGTCCGCTCGGCGACGACCGAGGTGAACGGGAGCGGCATTGATCTACTTCGATTCCTCCGCGCTGGTGAAGCTGATCGCGCCCGAGCCGGAGAGCGTGGCGCTGAGCGAATGGGTGCGGGCCCGCCTGGAGCAGCCCCGCATCACCAGCGCCATCTCCCAGGTGGACGTGCTGCGCACGTTCCGCGAGCAGGGACCGGCCATCGAGGACCTGGCCACGATCGTCCTGTCGAAGCTGGACCGGCTGCCGGTGAAGCAGGACGTGCTGGACGGCGCGGCCGCGCTGCGGTCGCGGGTGAGCCCGCTGGAGGCGATCCACCTCGCCTCCGCCTGCAAGCTCCGCGAGGGCCTGCACGCCTACGTCTCCTACGACGGGGCGCTGCTGGCCGCCGCCGCGGAGGAAGGTCTCGCCACCGCATCGCCGGGGGCTTGACCAGCGGAGATCGTGCCCGGGGCGGGGCGGTCGGGGCCGAGTGGCACGCTCTAGAGTGAAGGGCATGCCCGTACGCGCACCGTTGCAGCCAGGAGTCCAGACGCCCCGCCGGCCGGTGCCGGTGACGATCGAGCGGCCCGAGTACGTCGACAAGCCCGCTCCGCGGCGCAACACCGACCCGGACGTGCAGCCGCCCGAGGTGATCGAGGCGATGCGCGTGGCGGGCAGGCTGGCCGCGCAGGCGCTGGAGCTGGCGGGCAAGACGGTCCAGCCGGGCGTGACCACCGACCGCGTGGACGAGGTGGTGCACGAGTTCTTCGTGGACCACGGGGTGTACCCGTCGACGCTCGGCTACCGCGGTTTCCCGAAGTCCTGCTGCACCTCGCTGAACGAGGTGATCTGCCACGGCATCCCGGACTCGACGGTGATCGAGGACGGCGACATCGTCAACGTCGACGTCACCGGGTTCGTCGGCGGCGTGCACGGCGACACGAACGCGACCTTCATCGCGGGCGAGGCCTCCGAGGAGGTGCGGCTGCTGGTGGAGCGGACCCACGAGGCCACGATGCGCGGCATCAAGGCGGCGAAGCCGGGCCGCCAGCTCAACGTGGTGGGGCGCGTCATCGAGTCCTACGCGAAGCGGTTCGGCTACGGCGTGGTGCGCGACTTCACCGGGCACGGCATCGGGCGTTCGTTCCACTCCGGGCTGGTGGTGCTGCACTACGACGAGCCGTCGGTGCAGACGGTGCTGGAGCCGGGCATGACGTTCACCATCGAGCCGATGATCACGCTCGGCACCCACGAGTACGACCTGTGGGAGGACGGCTGGACGGTGACCACGCAGGACAAGTCGTGGACCGCCCAGTTCGAGCACACCATCTTGATCACCGAGGACGGCAACGAGATCCTCACCCTGCCGTGAGCGGGTTGCTCGTCGCGGGCACGACCTCGGACGCGGGCAAGAGCGTGCTGGTCGCCGGCATCTGCCGGTGGCTGGCGCGGGAGGGCGTTCGGGTGGCGCCGTTCAAGGCGCAGAACATGTCGAACAACTCCGTGGTGTGCCCGGACGGCGGCGAGATCGGCCGCGCGCAGGCGGTGCAGGCCGCGGCGTGCGGGCTGGCGCCGTCGGTGCGGTTCAACCCGGTGCTGCTCAAGCCGGGCGGGGACCGCACCTCGCAGGTCGTGGTGCTGGGCCGGGTCGCCGGGGAGGTCACGGCGCTGTCGTACCGGGAGCGCAAGGCGGCCCTGCTGGAGGTCGTGTCGGCGACGTTGCAGGAGCTGCGCGGCGAGTACGACCAGGTGATCTGCGAGGGCGCCGGGTCGCCCGCGGAGATCAACCTGCGGGCCACCGACATCGCGAACATGGGGTTGGCGCAGGCGGCGGGCTTGCCGGTGCTGGTGGTCGGCGACATCGACCGGGGCGGGGTGTTCGCCGCGCTCTACGGCACCTTGGCGCTGCTGGACGCCGCGGACCAGGCGCTGGTCACCGGCTTCGTGGTCAACAAGTTCCGGGGCGATCCGGCGCTGCTCGAATCCGGGCTGGCGCAGGTGAAGGCGCTGACCGGGCGGCCGGTGCAGGGTGTGCTGCCGTGGTCGGAGGAGCTGTGGCTGGACGCGGAGGACTCGCTGTCCTACGTCGCCGACGGCGTGGTGGGCAGCCCGGCGCCGCCGCGCGGTGACCAGTGGCTGCGGGTGGCGGTGCCGAAGCTGCCGCGCATCTCGAACGCCACCGACATCGAGGCGCTGGCCGCGGAACCGGGCGTGGCGGTGCGGTTCGTGACCGAGCCGTCGCGGCTGACCGACGCGGACCTGGTGGTGCTGCCCGGGTCGAAGGCGACCGTCTCGGACCTGGCGTGGCTGCACCGCACCGGGCTGGCGGACGCGGTGCTCGCGCACGCGCGGGCGGGGCTGCCGGTGTTCGGGATCTGCGGTGGTTTCCAGATGCTGTCGCGGCGGATCACCGACGAGGTGGAGTCCGGCGGCGGCGTCGTGGACGGGCTGGGCCTGCTCGACGTGGAGATCGAGTTCGCGGCGGAGAAGACGCTGCGCACGCCGAGCGGCACCGCCTTCGGCGAACCGGTCACCGGCTACGAGATCCACCACGGCGTCCCGGTGCGGCCGGGCGACGCGCTGATTCCGCTGCTGGAGACCGGGTCCGGCCCGGAGGGCGCGGTGGACGGCGCGGTGGCGGGCACGCACTGGCACGGGCTGTTCGAGAACGACGCGTTCCGCCGCCGGTTCCTCGCGCACGTCGCCGCGCAGGCGGGGCGGGACGGGTTCACCGCCGCGCCGGACGTGTCGTTCGCGGCGCTGCGCGAGGGGCAGCTGGACCTGCTCGGCGATCTGGTGGAGCGGCACCTGGACACCGGTGCGCTGCGGCGGTTGCTGGACCGCGGTGCGCCGTGCGGGTTGCCGGTGATCGGTCCCGCGGCGATGCGTGCCGGGGAGTGACGCGGGTAACGTCGTGAGCATGGCGACTGAATTCTCCGCGGACGAAGCGCAGGCGCGGCTGCAGGAGCTGCTGGACCGCGTGGAATCGGGGGAGGAGATCGTCATCACCCGGTTCGGGGCGCCGTCGGTGGCGCTGCACCGCGCGGGTTCCCGCCGCTCACCGGAGGTGGTGAGCGCGGGCGTGCTCACCGCGGCGTGGCTGGCGCCGATCGCCGGCGGTGCGGTCGCGGACGCCGGGTTCGACGTGGGGACCGACTACTCACCGGGCGAGGTCGGCTTCTCCGGCTGAGCGCTGAGCGAGTCGAGCAGCTCGTCGAGGAAGCCGCCCGCTTCGGTCGCGGCCCGGTGCGCGTCGCCGGAGCGCACCGCGTCGAGCAGCGCGGTGTGCGAGACCTGGGTGACCGAGGCCGGGTCGAAGGTGGTGGCGACGCTGGACTGCACCGCCTCGCTGATCCCCTCGTAGAGCCCGATCAGCAGCACGTTGTGCGAGGCGGCGACGAGCCGCAGGTGGAATCGGGTGTCCTTGTCGACGACCTGTGCCGGGTCCCGCTGCTCCAGCGCCGCGTCGCGGGCCGTCAGCAGCGCGTCCAGTTCGGTGAGGTCCTCGTCGGTGCGGGCGGCGGCGGCGAGCCGGGCGGCCTCGACTTCCAGGGCGCGGCGCACTTCGAGGATGCGGCGCAGTTCGGAGCCGCAGAGGCGGCGCACGGCACCGGAGAGCTCGTTGGTGGCGCGGACGAAGGTCCCGTCGCCTTGGCGCACTTCCAGCAGGCCGGCGTGGGCGAGGGCGCGCACCGCCTCGCGAACCGTGTTGCGGCCGACGCCGAGGGCGGTGACGAGCTCCGATTCGGTGGGGATGCGTTCCCCCAGCGGCCATTCCCCGGAACTCACCAGGGTGCGCATCTGCGCGATGACCTGCTCGACCAGACCCGTGCGCTGGGTGGTGACCAAAGGCACTGAAGGGTCCTTTCATCCAAACATCCTATGTTTGCCATACTAGGCGGCGATGTCTCCTGAGTCGCACACCCAGCCCCCGATCGACCGAGTTCCCGACGACCGTGTGACCGACCAGGATGCCAGGACGGCGGCGCACGCCGTGTCCGGTACCCCGGCCGACGACGCCTCCAGGCCGGCCGCGGCCGAGGCGTTGGTCAACGAAGGCGCCGCCGAGACGATGGCGCCCCGCGGCCGCGCCGTCGCGGGCGGCGGCCTGCTGCTGGCGGGCGTGGCGCTCGCCGCGGCGAACATGCGGCCCGCCGTCACCAGCCTCGCCTCCATCCTCGGCGAGGTTCGCGATTCGCTGGGTGCGGGCAGCACGTGGGCGAGCATCGTGACCTCGGTGCCGACGCTGTGCTTCGGCGTCGCCGGGATCGGTGCCCCGCTGCTCGCCCGCCGGTGGGGGATGAACCGGGTGGTGGGCGCCTCGCTGGCGCTGCTGACCGCCGCGATGATCGCCCGCGTGCTCGGTGGCCCGTGGACGCTGCTGGCGGGCACCGTGCTGGTGTGCGCGTCGATCGCGATGTGCAACGTGCTGATCCCCGTGGTGGTGAAGGAGTCCTTCCCCGGGCGCGTCGGCCTGGCCACCGGGCTCTACACGACGGCGATGGCCGCCGGTGGCGCGTCCGGTTCGGCGCTGACCCCGTACCTGAACTCGGCGACCGGGAGCTGGCGGCTGTCGCTGGCGACGTGGATGGTCGTGGCGCTGGCCGCGCTGTGCCTCTGGGTGCCCGGCACCCGCGGACACGGCTCGAAGGCCGTCGCGGCGCCGAAGGGCGAACGCCGGTCGCTGATGCGCAACCCGCTGGCCTGGCTGATTACGTTCTACTTCGCGATGCAGTCGACCGTCGCCTACGTGGTGATGGGCTGGCTGCCGGAGGTGTTCAAGGGCGCGGGCATGGACGCGACCTCGGCGGGGGCGCTGCTGGGCGTGCTGCTGCTGATCGGCGTGCCGATCAACATGGTGCTGCCGCCGCTGGTGACGCGGACCCGCGGGCAGTCCGGGTGGGCGCTGCTGATGGGCGCGCTGATGTTCGCCGGACTGCTGGGGCTGCTGGTGGCGCCGCTGGCCGCGCCGGTGCTGTGGGCGGTGCTGATCGGGATCGGGATGAGCGCGTTCCCGCTGGCGCTGGTGATGATCTCGCTGCGCACCCGGAACGCCGCCGACACCGGGCAGCTCTCGGCGATGGCGCAGAGCATCGGCTACCTGATCGCCGCCTCGGGCCCGTTCCTGTTCGGGATGCTGCACGACGTGACGGCGGCCTGGGCGGTGTCGCTGGTGGCGTTGCTGATCATCGTGGTGGTGCAGACGGTCGTCGGCATGCTCGCCGGCCGCCCGCGCACGATCTGACCGGGGTCTCTGAACTCGGGTCGCTGAGTGCTCGGGCTGCGTGCTGGGGCGCTGCTCAGCGGTTTCGCCGCTGACAGGAAACGACCGAGGCTCGCCGGCCGGGTTCGAAGGGTGAACTGAGTGAACGGACCGTTCGTCCCATCTCGTTGGACGGACGGTCCGTTCACTCGTGTTGGTGGGAGTGCGCCGTTCAGCGGGCGAGGTCCCGGTGTCAGGAGGGCGGGCGGAGCAGTTCCGCGTTGCTGCGCCCCACGGCTCGGGTGAGCTCGCCGAACGCCGCCTCGCTGAAGCTGAGCGTCAGCCCGTCCTCGCCGCGGCCCCGGAAGTCCAGCTGCACCGAGCGGTCGGTGTCGATCTCGTAAGAGATCCGCACGTGCTCGGACAGGCACACGTAGGTATCGCTCTCGACTGCTCGCTGTTCGCGCATCCGGGTTCCTCCTGGTTTGCGGTGTATCGGTACAGTTCACGGAAGATCTTCATGTAAGCCGCATAGTTAGGCTTGCCGGATAAATAGAACACAGGTTGTGGTCTATTGTCGGTCCCCTGATCAGGTAGCCAATGGATCAGCCGGAGGAGATTTCGTGCCCACAGGCCGCCAAACGGTCGAGCGCCGCCAGCTGGGGCTGACGCTCCGCCGACTCCGACGTGAAGCAGGGCTGTCCCAGCAAGAGGCGGCTCGCGCGATCAACCGGCACTACACCCGGATCAGCCACCTCGAATCGGCGAAGGCCTCGCTGAGCATCGATGAGCTCGGGTTGCTGCTCGACCGCTACGGAGTGTCCGACGCCGACCGGGAAACCGTGCTCGCGTTGGGCGCGGTGGCCCGGAAGCGGCAGCGCGGGAAGGGCTACACCGACCAGCTGCCCAAGTCGTTCGAGCGGCTGGCCGACCTGCAAGCCGATGCCGCCGCGATCGGCTTCTACGACACCGGGATCGTTCCGGGGCTCGCGCAGTCGCAGGACTACATCGTCGCGCTGATGCGCGCGGCCGATGGGATCTGGTGGGAGGCGTCGGAGGACGAGATCGAGCGCAGAGTCGCATTCCGGCTTCAGCAGCAGCGACGCGTGCTGGAGGCGGAGGAGCCGAAGCAGATCGACTTCGTGCTGACCGAATCGGCGCTGGAGGAAGTGGTCGGGAGCCCGGAGATCATGCGTGGCCAGCTCCTCCACCTTCTCCAGCTAGGTGAACGTCCGTCGGTGAGCGTTCGAGTGCTGAGTCGGGCCGCTACCTCCAAGCCCCTCCTTGGAGGCGGTCTCATCACATTGGACTTCGCAGGGAACGCACCTCGCATGACCTGCACCACTTCCCACGGCCCCTGTACTTACCACGATCAAGAATTGGAAACTGCTCCCATGCTCCGGGCTTGGGAGAGCGTTCGCGAGCTCGCCCTGGACTCGGAGTCGGCTCGTGCCTTGCTCATCGAGAAGCTGAAGGAGCTGAAGTGAGGGCCTACGACAGCGGATGGTTCACAAGCAGCCGCAGTGCGGCCTCTTCCAACGCCTGCGTCGAGGTGAGGTTGACCGATCGGGCGGTGTCGGTGCGGGATTCCAAGGACCCCGACGGCGGAGACTTCACAGTCGACCACCGGGCCTGGTCGGCGTTCCTCCGGTACCTCACCGCGCCCGACGTCACCGGGTGAACGGTCCGTTGGTCCAACGGGCGTGGACTGGTCAAACGGCCTGCGAGGGCAGGGCGTCGACGGGATCGTGGTGGATGATCGAGGTGCGGTGGGTTACTCGTGAGGGGGCTGTATGACGCGCTATGACACCGGGTGGTTCAAGAGCAGCTGCAGCGCGGGCTCGTCCAATGGTTGCGTCGAGGTCCGCCTGACGGATCGTGCGGTGTCGGTGCGGGATTCCAAGGACCCGGACGGTGGCGAGTTGTCGGTGCGCCACGACGCCTGGGCGGCGTTCCTGGCGACGCTGAGCTAGCGGAAACCGGCGCTCGCCGCTCAGGTTCGCGGCGGCAGGCGGTGGAGTTCGACGCCCGCCAGGACCCCGTCGGTGAGCTCCGCCGTCTGGTAGGTGCAGTGCGGCTGGCGGCGGCGGTCGGTGGGGGAGCCGGGGTTGAGCAGCCGCATCCCGTTCGGCGTCGTCGAATCCCACGGGATGTGGCTGTGGCCGAACACCAGCACGTCGGTGTCCGGGAAATCCCGGTCGCAGCGGCGTTCCCGGCCCTGCGCCGCACCCGTCTCGTGGATCATCGCGAAGCGCACGCCGTCCAACTCGACCCGCGCCACCTCCGGCAACCGGCGCCGCAGCTCCGCGCCGTCGTTGTTGCCGAAGACGCCGACGAGCCGCGCGCTGCGGGACTCCAGCTCGTCCAGCAGCGGCGGCTCCACCCAGTCCCCGGCGTGGAAGACGACGTCGGCGCGCGCCACCTCCTGCCACACCTGCTCGGGCAGCGCCTTCGCGCGCTTCGGCAGGTGGGTGTCGGCGATCAGCAGCAGGCGCACGGTCACTCCGCCTGCAGTTCCAGGCCCAGCAGGGCGTTCTCGATGAGCTCCGGCATCGCCGGGTGGATCCAGTACTGGCCGCGGGCCATCGTGCGCGCGTCCAGGCCGAACTGCATCGCCTGGATCAGCGGCTGGAGCAGCGTCGGCGCCTGCGGGCCGATGACGTGCGCGCCGAGGATCGTGCCGTCCGACGGATCGGCCAGCAGCTTCAGGAAACCGGTGGAGTCCTCCATCGCCCAGCCGTAGGCGATGTCGCCGTAGGCCTGGATCTTCGTGACGTAGTCGATGCCGCGCTCCCGGGCCTCCTGCTCGGTCAGCCCGACCGCCGCGATCTGCGGGGAGGAGAACACCGCGTGCGGCACGTAGGTGTGGTCCGAGTCGATCAGCTCGTCCGGGTGCAGGAGGTTGTGCTGCACCACCCGCATCTCGTGGTTCGCGACGTGCTTGAGCTCGTGGTCCGAGCTGATGTCGCCCAGCGCCCACACGCCGTCCACCGAGGTCCGCTGCTCGGCGTCCACCTGGACCTTGCCGTCCTCGCGGACCTTCAAGCCGCCGGCCGCCGCGTCGATCAGGTCCGAGTTCGGGGTGCGGCCGATCGCGACCAGCAGTTGCTCCGCCTCCACGACCTCCGGGCCGTCGGGACCGTCCAGGTGCAGCCGCACCACGTCGCCGTCCTGCTCCACCGACGTCTGCTTCCGGTTCAGCCGCACGTCCCAGCGGGCCTGGGCGAGCTCGGTGAACCGCTGCGCCACGTCCTCGTCCTCGGCGCGCAGCAGCGCACCGGACCGGGCCACCACCGTCACCTCGACGCCCAGCGCCGAGAACACGTGCGCGAACTCGGCGCCGACGAACCCGCTGCCCAGGATGATCATGCGTCGGGGCAGTTCGTCCAGCCGCATCACGCTGTCGCTGGTCTGGAAGTCGACCCGCTCGATGCCCGGCAGCTCCGGCAGCGTCGGGCGCCCGCCCGCGGCCACCACGAACCGGTCCGCGGTGATCGTCTCCGGGCCGTCCGCGGTCGCCACGGTGAGCTCCTTCACGCCGGTGAAGCGCGCCTCGCCCTGGAACAGCGTCACGTTGGAGCCGCCCTCGGCCCGGTAGCGGCGGCCGCCGTCGGAGATCGCGTCGATGCGGCCGAAGATCCGGTCCCGGATCTCGCGCCAGCGCACGTCCCGCAGCTCCAGGTCCACGCCCAGCTTCGCGCCCACCCCCGGGCTCGACGCCGTGTCCGCGGTGTGCACGAACATCTTCGTCGGGATGCAGCCCACGTTCAGGCAGGTGCCGCCGTAGTTGCCGGTGCTGCCGACGCCCTTCTCCACGATGGCGACGTTCCAGTCGTCGAACCGCTCGTCGAGGATCGAGTTGCCGGAGCCGCTGCCGATGATGATCAGGTCGAAGTGAGGCATGTCCATCCCGTGCTCGTCGTGGGCGCGCGGTGCGCTCGGCGCACCTCGACGTACAACCGCGCGGGGCGCCCGCTGATTCCAGCAGCCTGCCACGGACCACGAGCCGAGCCCCGCCGAGCCCCGCCGAGCCGAGCCGGGCGGAACGGGCGGAACGGACGGTCCGGACCCTTGTTTAACTACCACGTAGGTTTACCCCGGATCTCCTGCTCTGGTCTGTCGACCCCGCCCGACCAAGATCACTAACTTGGTCCTCGCATCGCTGTGCGCAATGCCGGAACGGGTGCGGCCGCGCAGCGATCACGGGGAGGCACGAGAGGCAGGGATGACCACCAGGGGGTGTCATCCCTGCTTTTCTCGGGTGTGGTGCGGGTTGTTCTGCTCGGTGGCGCCAGTGGCGGAACCTCAGCTGCTTCCTCGCTGCGGGATCGTTTTCACCGGTGGCTCCGCCACAGGAGAAAACGCTGTCCTCGCGAGGAAGCAGCTGAGAACCCGCGGGTGGTCCGGTTGTGTGCGTGGTCGCTGCTCAGCGGCTTCGCCGCTGACAGGAGGACGACGAGACCGCTCGGGAACGCAGCAGGGCCCGCGACCTCCTGGTCACGGGCCCCGTTCGCTGCTTCCGTCAGCCGTTCAGGCCTCGTTCGATCGAGGCGATGATGCGGGGGCGCAGCTGGGCGACGCTGACGATCTCGTCGACCGAACCGACCTCCACCGCGCGCTGGATGCTGTGCACCCGGTCGAACTCCGCGGCGACCTCGCCGAGCTTCTCCGCCCGCACCGAGGACTGCACCTCCGCCAGCTGCGCGTGCAGCGCCGCCCGCTCCGCGCCCGTCGCCTCACCGGCGCTCGCCTGCAGCGCGGTGACCCGCGGATCGGTCGCCGTGCGGTTGTTCACCTCACCGGAGAACACCACCGCCGCGGCCGGAGCACCGCCCAGCACCGATGCGAACGAGCCCTCCAGCGCCAGCACCGTCATGTTCGGGTTCAACGCCTTCGAGAACACCACGAACGCGCCGCCGTGGTACCGCGAGATCACGCAGAACACGATCGGGCCCTCGAAGTTCACGATCGCCCGGCCGATCTCCGCGCCGTACTCCAGCTGCAGCTTCCGCATCGACTCCGGCGAACCGTCGAACCCGGACAGGTTCGCCAGCACCACCAGCGGCCGGTTCCCCGACGCCGCGTTGATCGCCCGCGCCGCCTTCTTCGACGACCGCGGGAACAACGTGCCCGCCGTGTAGGTGTCCGGGCCGTCGGTGGGGGGGAACCCGCGGCGCTGCACCGACCGGGACTCGATGCCCAGCAGGCACACCGGGTGCCCGCCCAGGTGCACGTCCTGCACCGCCGCCGTGTCCGCGTCCGCCATGCCCGCCCAGCGCTCCAGCACCGGGTGGTCCTGGTCGGACAGCGCGCGCATCACCGTGCGGATGTCGAAGGGCTTCTTGCGGTCCGGGTTGTGCTCGGCCGAGAAGATCTCGCCGACCGTGCCGAAGTCGCCGCCGAACTCGTGCGGGTAGGGCGAGACGTCCCGGTCCGCCGGGTCGGTCGTCGCGGCCGCGCGCGGGGCCGACTCGCCCGGCACCACGTAGGTGTGGTCGTAGTGCGCCATCAGCACGTCCCGCGCCGCGGGCAGGTTCGGCGCCCAGTACTGCGCCTGGCCGTTCGGCCCCATCACCCGGTCGTAGCCGCCGATGCCGAAGTTGTCCTCCGCCGACACGCCGCCGGAGAAGTCCAGCGACTGCTTGCCGGTGAGCACCATCGCCGAGTCCGGCGTCATCACCAGGATCCCCTTGGTGTGCATCAGCATCGTCGCCTCGGCGTTCCAGTACGGCTGCGCGCCGACCGTGATGCCCGCGACCACGATGTTGATCTCGCCGCCGTCCTGGGTGAACCGCACGATCCGCTTCAGCGCGGCCGCCACCCAGTCCATGTTCTCGGTCCCCGAGGACATCGAGATCCGGGCGCCCGCCGACAGCGCGAACCACTCCAGCGGCAGCCGCAGCCGCTCCGCCAGGTCCAGCGCCGCGATCACCCGCGCGCACTCCGGTTCGGACAGCGCGCCCAGCGCCTTCGTCGGATCGCCCAGCAGCACCACGCGCCGCACGCCCTCCGGGTGACGCTCGGTCGGGGTGGAGACCACGCCCGCCACGATCGCCGCCGAGTTCTTCCCGCGCGGCCGGTCCACCGGCACCAGCACGCCGTCCTCGTCCAGGTCGTGCTCGACGAAACCGCCCGCGTCCCCGGCCAGCATCCCGGTCAGCTCGTACGGGTAGGTGGTGCCGCGGCGCGCCGCGCGCAGCACCTTCTGCCGGTAGTCGTCCAGCGGCAGCACCGGCTCCGCCGACGGCTCCTCGATGTGCAGCCGCGGTTCGCGGCCACCGGCCAGGTCGATCCGCACCGCCATGTCGGTGAGCTCGCCGTTCTCCCCGCGCTGGCGGGACAGGAACACGACCTCCTCCAGCCCGGCGCCGGCCGTCGTCGGCAGGATCCGCTGCACCAGGGTGTTCAGCTCGTCCGAGGTGAACTCCGTCGGCGGCCACACGTACATCAGGATCCGGTTGGTGTCGAAGCGCTTCTTCGCCGGGCGCTGCGCCTGCACCGTGCGGATCGCGTCCATGCACCCGGCGAGGATGTCCTCCACCGCGGGCAGCGCCACCAGCCGGCCCTCCGCGTCGCGCAGCGGGGTCAGGTCCCGCACCTGCGCCATCGCGACCAGCCGCTCGTCGGACGGGTTCTCCCGCGCGACGCACTTGAACAGGTAGACCTCCTCGTCCGCCGACGGCAGCCGGGTCAGGTCGAACTCGCGCAGCCGCTCCAGCTGCATCCGCTGCGCGATCAGCGGGTGCAGGCCGCGGATCAGCCGGTCCTCGGCGAACCCGGCGTGCTCGTCGCGGCGGAACGTGAAGTGGTGGTGCATGACGGCACCGCCGGTGCCCGCGACCGTGGTGGTGATGCGGCCGACCTCGGCGGGAAGCGGCTGCGCCGCCAACACCTCGCCGAGCCGGGCCGCCACCGCGTCCGCGTCCGGCTGCCCCTCCCACTTCACGTACAGGTCGGCGACCACGTCCGCACCGTCCGGGCGGTCCACGGCCAGCTCGCCGACCGCGCGCACCGCCTCCGGCAGCTCGCCGAAGTCGACGGCCGTGGTGACCAGCCGGGTCACGCCCTGCGCACCGGTGTGCTCGGCGGTGACGAACCGGCAGCCCGCGGCCTCCCGCGACGTGACGCCGGAGAGCCCGCGGTTGCCGTAGTAGCGGCGGGTCAGCACCTCCAGCAGCGGGGTGTGGTCGTGCCCGCCGCGGCCCATGCGCTGCCCGAGCAGCCGCACCAGCGGCTCGGCGCTGGCGACCATCTTCGCGATCCGCTCCGCGCGGTCCGCGGCGTCCGGGTGCTCGTCGAGGTGGCGCAGCTCGGCGCGCACCCCGGCGTACACCTCGGCGCGGGTGCGGCGCAGCAGCGGCTGCGCGAACCAGCGGAACACCACGCCGCGCGCCAGGTCCGACACCGCGGGGAAGCGCACCTGGGTGGCCTTGATGACGTGCTCCAGCGCCAGCCCGGCGCGCTCCCGCAGCTCCTTCGCGGGCGGCGGCTCGGCGATCCAGCGCCGCAGCAACGCCGAGATGATCTTGACGTCGGAGGCGGCGCGCTGCTGCGCCAGGAAGATCCGGAACACCGCCGACTCCAGCTCCGGCGTCCGCTCCAGGTCCGTCACGTCGTAGTGCGCCAGCACCCGGCGCAGCCGCTCCTCGAAGCCGCTGCTGACCCCGGCGCGCTCGACGTCCAGGCTCTGCAGGTAGCTGTGGAAGTACTCGCGCGGGCTGTGCACCGGACCCGGCTCGTCGTCCACGTCCCCGGCCGGCTTGTTCCGGCTCAGCTCCGAGAGGTCCGCGAACACGCCCAGCAGCTCGACCTCGCCCTCGGTCACCCCGGGCGCCGCGTCCGGCTCGGTGCGCGCCGCCAGGTAGCCGCTGAGCACCCGCTCGCCGTCCTGCGGATCCACGTCGAAGCCGAGCAGCAGGCCGCGCAGGTCCCGCAATCCGGCGGCGGCGCGCTGCGCGGCCGACACGCTCGTCGGCTCCGCGGGCAGCTCCACGTCCACCGCCGCGGACTCGTCGGCCTCCTCGGCCGCGTCGTCGTCGGCCAGCGGCTCCAGCCGCATCAGCGGCGCGCCCGTCTCGACCTGGCTGCCGGTGGACACCGGCAGCTCCCGCACCCGCGCCCGGAACGAGGCGCGCAGCACGGTCTCCATCTTCATGCTCTCCAGCACCAGGATCGGCGCGCCCGCCTCGACCTCGTCGCCGACGGCCAGCGGAGTCGCCACCACCAGCGCGGGCGCGGGGGAGCGGACCACGCCGCCCTCGTCCCGGGTGATCCGGTGCGCGACCCCGTCCACCTCCACCAGGTGGATCGGGCCGTGCGTGCCGGTGACCAGGCGGAACCGGTGGCCGTTCACGGTGATCCGGCCGCTGTGCTCGTCGAAGCGGTCGATCTCCACGTCCGCCGGGTGCACCGGGCCGCCACCGGAGATCGCGACGCGGAACCGCTTGTGCCCGACCCGGGCGACGCCCACCTGGTAGCCGACGCCGCGCAGCTTCAGGTCCAGCGGGCGACCCGTCTCGTGCTGCACCTGCGGCCTGCCGCCGAACGCGGTGGACAGCAGCCGCTGCCGCGCCGCCTCCTCCTCGTCCTGGTAGGCCTCGATGGCCGCCGCCGCCAGCGCGATCGCCGAATGCCGGTGCAGCACCAGCCGGCCGTCCTCGCGCACCCGGTCGATCCAGCCGGTGTCGGCGCTGCCGTCGATCACCTCCGGCTGGTCCAGCAGGTCCAGCACGAAGCTCTTGTTCGTCGCCCCGCCGTCGATGATCACCGTGGTCTCGGCCATCGCGCGGCGCAGCCGGGCCAGCGCCTCGTCCCGGTCCCGCCCGAACGCGATGATCTTCGCGATCATCGAGTCGAAGTCCGCGGGGATCGTGTCGCCCTCCGACACCCCGGTGTCCACCCGGATGCCCGGGCCGGCGGGCAGCAGCAGGCGCGCGATGCGCCCGGGGGAGGGGGCGAAATCGCGGTCCGGGTCCTCGGCGTTGAGCCGCGCCTCCACCGCGTGCCCGCTCTCCGAGGCGCACAGCCCGTCCAGCGAGCCGCCCGCGGCCACGTGCAGCTGCAGCTTCACCAGGTCGGTGCCGGTGGTGATCTCGGTGATCGGGTGCTCCACCTGCAGGCGGGTGTTGACCTCCAGGAACGCGAACAGCTCCTCGCCCGGGTGGTACAGGAACTCCACGGTGCCCGCGCCGCGGTAGTCCACCGCCAGCGCCAGCCGCTCCGCCGAGGCCTTCAGCTCCGCGGTCTGCTCCGGGGAGAGCACCGGCGAGGCCGACTCCTCGATGATCTTCTGGTTGCGCCGCTGCACCGAGCAGTCCCGCACGCCCAGCGCCACCGCGGTGCCCTGGCCGTCCGCGATGACCTGCACCTCCACGTGGCGGGCGCCGGTCACCAGGCGCTCCAGGAACACCACGCCGGAACCGAAGGAGCGCAGCGCCTCCTGGCTGGTGCGCTCGTAGGCGTCCGCCAGGTCCGCCGCCGAGGTCACCTTGCGGATGCCGCGACCGCCGCCGCCCGCGGTCGCCTTCAGCATCAGCGGGTAGCCGATCCGCTCACCCGCGGCCAGCGCCTCCGCCGCGGACGCCACCTCGCCGCGGGACCACGGCGCCACCGGCACGCCGACCTCCTCGGCCAGCAGCTTCGCGCCGATCTTGTCGCCGAGCCTGCGCATCGCCTCCGCGCTCGGGCCGATGAACGTCACGCCGATCCGCTCGCAGACCTCCGCGAACGCCGGGTCCTCGGCGACGAATCCCCAGCCCACCCAGGCCGCGTCCGCGCCGGTCTCCAGCAGCGCCCGCTCCAGCACCGCGTGGTCCAAGTAGGGCCGGGCCGAAGCCGGGCCCAGCGAGTAGGCCACATCGGCCTCCCGCACGAACGTCGCGGTCCGGTCGGCGTCGGTGTAGAGCGCGACCGTCTCCACCCGCTTGCCGGTCTCCGCGGACAGATCCCGCACGGCGTGGATGAGCCGCATCGCAGCCTCTCCACGGTTGACGATGGCGACACGACTGAACACCGGATGAGCCTCCTGATTGCCACGCACAACAGGCGACGTCCCGTCCCCGGAGCGTCGCCTGCACCTGCCCTACACACTGCTCCGTCACACGCGGGTGTACCAATGTCCGCACCGGCGCATGCCGGAGCCGAGACTTTGTAGGAACCCGCCAAAAAACTAGCCGAGCACCACCCCGGAACTCCCCGGAAGGCCGGTCTAGCACACGAATTCGCGGCAGAACCCGCGAGATCGGCTCACCGCCGCGTTGCGCCACCCGCAGCAACCCGCACCGCCGCGCGGACCGCCCGTACCGCCTCGCGGCGGGGCCCGGCGGGCGGGCGGTTAGGTTCCCGTGGTGGACGGAGCACGGTGGGCGGCGCTGCCGCAGCGGTACCCGCGGATCGCCGACGCGGTGCTCGCGGTCTTCGTCACCTACCTGGCGCTGCTGGGCATGTCTCCGGGCGACGTGCTCGACAGCGGCGATCCCGGGCCGGTCGCCCACACCGCGGCCGTGCTCGGCGGCGCGCCGCTGGCGCTGCGCAGGCGGTACCCGGTGCTCGTGCTGGCCGTGGTCGCGGCGGCGCTGTGCGTGTTCTACAGCACCGGCTGCAAGACCTCGCTCGGGCTGCTCGGGCCGCTCGTCGCCATCTACACCGTCGGCGTCCACCACCCGCTGACGCGCTCCGCGCCGCTCACCGCGGCAGGCGTCCTCGTCATCAGCAGCGGTGCCGTCGCGGGCCTCGCCCACTTCCGGTGGTCCACCGACCTGTTCGCCGGGCTGCTGTTCGGCAGCACCCAGGCGGTGATCGCGCTCGCGCTCGGCCAGGCGATCCGGATCCGCGGCCGGCAGGCCGAACAGCTCCGGCACGAACGCGACCTGGAAGCCGAGCGCGCCGTCACCGAAGAGCGGATGCGCATCGCGCACGAACTGCACGACGTCGTCGCCCACCACCTGTCCGTGGTGGCCGTGCAGGCCAGCCTCGCCCGCTACGTGCTCGACTCCGACCTGGAGACCGCCCGCGAAGCGCTCGGGACCATCTCGGCCACCACCTCCAGCTCGCTCGACGAGCTCGGCAGGCTGCTGCGCGTGCTGCGGCCCAGCCTCGAAGAACCGCCCGGCGGCGGCACCCGGTTCCTGCCGCAACCCGGTCTCGACGAGCTACCGGTGCTGCTCGAACGGGTCCGCTCGTCCGGGGTGCCGGTGGAACTGCGGGTCGAAGGGGAACCGCGGGCGCTGTCGCCCGGTGCCGAGCTGTGCGCCTACCGCGTCGTGCAGGAGGCCCTCACCAACGTGCTCAAGCACGCGCCCACCGCCACCGCCGAAGTCCACGTGCACCACCACCCCGACGCGGTGACCGTGCGGATCCGGGACCACGGCGCACCGCCCCCGAAGAACCGCAAGCCCTCCGGGCACGGTTTGATCGGCATGTGCGAACGGGCGAAGATGTACGGCGGCAGCGTGGAGACCGGACGTCGTCCCGAAGGCGGGTTCCAAGTGGTGCTGCGCATCCCGCGCGCCGAGAGCTGACCGGCCGCGCCCCGGGCCGCCGGGTGCCGATCGGCCGGGGGAACACCGCATGATCCGCGTGCTCGTCGTCGACGACCAGGACCTGCTGCGCGCCGCGTTCGCCGCGCTGCTGCGCGCCACCGACGGCATCGACGTCGTCGGTGAGGCCGCCAACGGACGCGAAGCCGTCGACCTCGCCGCGCGGCTGCGGCCCGACGTGGTGCTGATGGACCTGCGACTGCCCGAGATGGACGGGGTGCGCGCCACCGAGCTCATCCTCGACGCCGCCGAACCACCGCGGCCCGGGATCCTGGTGCTCACCGTCTTCGACCTCGACGACTACGTGTACGCGGCGCTGCGGGCCGGGGCCTCCGGGTTCCTGCTCAAGGACAGCCCGCCGGAAACGCTGCTCACCGGGGTGCGCACCGTCGCCGACGGCGGAATGCTGTTCGGTCCCACCATCACCCGGCGGCTCGTGGAGACCTACATGCGGGTGCCGCCGCCCGGCTCCGGGATCCCCGTCCAGCTGTCCGGCCTCACCCAGCGGGAACTGGCCGTGCTGCGGCTCATCGCGACCGGTGCCACCAACGCCGAGATCGCGGAGCACCTGGTGCTCAGCGATGGGACGGTGAAGACGCACGTGAACCGGGCCATGACGAAGCTCGGGGTGTCCAGCCGGGCGCAGGCCGTGGTCGTCGCCTACGAATCCGGGCTGGTCGTCCCCCGCCGCCGCGCGCCGCCCGTCCAGCCGGGTTCAGACCAGGCCGGCGTCGTGGGTGACGATCGCGACCTGGGTGCGGTTCGCGGCGCCGAGCTTGCCCATGATCCGGCCGAGGTGGACCTTCACCGTGGACGGGCTCATGTACAGGTGCGCGGCGATCTCCGCGTTGCTCAGGCCCTGCGCCACCGAGACCGCCACCTCCCGCTCGCGCGGGGTCAGCTGGTCGATCCTCCGGCGCGCGTCCGAGTTCTCTTTGCCCGCCGCGAACGCGCCGAGCAGCCGCTTGGTGATCCGCGGCGAGAGCATCGCCTCCCCGGAGGCCACCGTGTGCACCGCGGCCGCCAGCTCCCGCGGCGGGGTGTCCTTGAGCAGGAACCCGGACGCCCCCGCCTGCAGCGCGGCGTGCACGTACTCGTCCACGTCGAACGTCGTGAGCACCAGCACCGCGGGCGGATCCGGCAGCGCGGCGACCCGCTTGGTCACCTCCAGGCCGTCGACCCGCGGCATCTGGATGTCGGTGACCACCACGTCCGGGCGGTGCTTCGCGATCAGCTCCACCACCCCCGAACCGTCGGCGGCCTCCGCGGCCACCTCGATGCCCGGGTCGGATTCGAGGATGAGCCGGATCCCGCCGCGCACCAGTTCCTCGTCCTCCAGCAGGACCACCCTGATGCCCACGTGACTCCCCCGTGCCCGACTGCGTTGCCGGGCCCACGGTATCCAAGTCCGGTCCGCACCGGATCACGGTGTCCCGGGACCGGGGGCGTCAGGACGCGGCGGCGGGCTCCAGCACCGGGAACTCCGCCCGCACCCGGTAGCCGTCCTCGTCGGTGCGGCCCACCTGCAAGGTGCCGCCGGCGAGGGTGACCCGCTCGCGCATGCCGATCAGGCCGTAGCCGGAGCCCTCCACCACCGTGGTGCCCGTGCCGCGCGCGTTCACCACCTCCACCGCGAGCCCGTCCGGCCCGACGGCGACCGACGCGCGCACCGGCGAACCGGGGGCGTGCTTGCCCGCGTTCGTCAAGGCCTCCTGCACCACCCGGTAGGCGGCGCGGCCGACGGCGGTGGAGGCCTCCGGCAGCTCCGCCGGCATGTCCAGCGCGATGTTCGCGCCCGCCGCGACCGAATCCGCGACCAGCTCGCGCACCCCCTCCAAGGTGGGGGCCGCGTGGTCGCCGCCCGGGTTCTCGGCGTCGTCGCGCAGCGCGCGCAGCATCTCCCGCAGCTCGCTGAGCGCGGCCGAGCTCGACACCCGGATCACCTCGGCGACCTGCTCGGTGCGCTCGTCCGCGGCGGTCATCGTGAGCGCGCCCGCCTGCAGCGAGATGACGCTGACCCGGTGCGCCACCACGTCGTGCATCTCGCGGGCGATCCGGCGGCGTTCGGCGCCGACCGCGCGCTCCGCCAGCAGGTCCCGCTCCCGCTCGGCCTGCACCGCCCGCTCCCGCAGCGAGCGCAGCAGGTCCCGGCGTTGGTACAGCCACAAGCCCAGCAGCGTCGGCATCCCGACGAAGCCGGTCAGCATCGCGCCCAACCCCAGCAGCACGCCCAGCATGCCGCTCGACCACAGGCTCTCGTTGGCCATGAGCAGCATGCGGGTCAGCTGCGCCACCGCGACGATCGCCGCCGCGCCCCAGGTGGAGGCGACCGGGCCGCGCTGCTTCGCCATCGTGTACAGCGCGATCACGACGGCCATGCTCTGGTCCGCCGTCCCGGACAGCACCGAGATGGCGGCCGCCGCCAGCACCGCGATCCACGGGAAGCGCCTGCGCACCAGCAGTCCGGCGAACAGCACCGCGTTCGCCGGTAGCAGCACCCACTGCTGCCAGATCTCCGGATCGTCGGGCATGGCCACCGCCGCCACCGCGATCAGCAGATCGAGCAGCAGGGATCTGAACTTGCCGTCCCACCAGGCCAGCCGGCTGGCCCACTTCCCTCGTTCGCGCACCCGACCACGGTAGGCGTCGTCTTCGTCGTCCGGCACCAGGTGTCCGATCATGCTGCTCCTCTCCGGTGACGAGGTTGGCCGACGGGCTCCGCCGATCGCGTCCCGCTTCCGGTCAGGGCGGCGTACTACTTCGGGCCAAGTCGGGACGAGCCGGTTCGACGACGTGCGCGGGCCCCCTCGCGGCGCACCATGGATCTCGTCGGCGAACGGCGGAAGTCGAGCCGGCGGGCACCGCGACCGCGGTCCGCTCCCGAAGCACTCCCGGAAGGACGAATCCGATGTTGAAGTCCGAGGTCACCCGTTCCCTCGCCCAGACCGCCGCCGAGCAGCCCTCGCAGGTGTGGGGCTGGGTGGTGCTGGTGGTCGGCGCGCTGATCGCGCTCGGTCTGGCCGCGCTGGTCATCGGCGCGCTGGTGAGCTTGTACCGCGCCGAGGCGGACGGCACGACGAAGGCGGTGTGGGTGCTGATCGTCGTGATGGCGCCGCTGCTGGGCGCGGCCCTGTGGTTCGTGATCGGCCGCTCCCAGGCCCGCAAGAACGCGCTCCGGCCGGCGGAGGGCCCGGCGCCGCGGCTGGACGGCGACCAGGCCACCGCGTGACCGCCCGCGGCCACGACCGCGCCGCCGCTGTGCGCGCTCCCCGGCTCCGGGGACGCGGGGGACCGGCGGCGCAGCGGTCGTCCGGGGCTCCACGGGAGCGGCGTTCACCGTCCGAAGTGGACCGCGCGGCCCCCGTCGCCGCGCGGGCTGCGGATCAGCGGTCGGTCGCGGTGAGCGCGCGGGCGTCCACCAGCTCGGTGCCCGCGACCTTCCCGCTCAACCCGCGGCACCGCGCGCTGCGCGGCACGGCCAGCGCGTGCACCGCGCACCACACCACCGCGACCGGGAGCCCCGCCGCGGGCCACAGCACCGCGAGCACGCCCTCGACGAGTGCCAGACCGCCCAGGCCCACCAGCCAGCGCCGCAGCACCGCGCGCCACCCGGGGCGCCGCCCGTCGACGACGACGCGCAGCAGCACCGCGTGCTGGCCGAGCGAGCTGCCGCGCCCCGCCGCGGTGGCGATCAGGAGCAGCACGGCGGGCGCGAACCACAGCGCCGCCGCCTCCGACCAGGCCTGCGCCGCGACGGGCGGCCGCACCTCGGCGACCCGCAGCAGCAGGTCCGCGCCGCGGGCCAGCGCCAGGCCCAGCCACCACAGCAGCAGCAGGTCGCAGAGCATCCCCAGCAACCGGCGGTAGCTCCCGACCGGCCGCGGCTCCCCGGACCCGGCGGCGCCGCGCTGACCGGGGACCAGCCGCAGCACCGGTGCCAGCAGCGCCCCGAGCACCGCGCCCGAGGTGTTCGCGATCAGGTCGTCCACGTCGAACAGCCGGTACGGGCACGGGTACAGGAACCAGATCCCGGTGAGCTGGGTGAGCTCCACCGCCAGCGACACCATGAACCCGGCGAGCGCGGTGCCGCCGAAGCCCTCCCGCAGCAGGTAGCGCACGAACATGCCCAGCGGCACGAACAGCAGCACGTTGAACCCGAACTGCTGCACCGCGGGATCCGCGACCAGCCCGGTCAGCTCGGTCAGGCCGCCGGGCCGCCGGACCTCGTCGAACCCGGCGAAGGGCCGCCACTGCGGCCGCAGGTCGCCGAACGCCTCGCAGAACCCGGGGCCGATCGGCGGCAGCGGCACCAGCACGTACGCCACCAGGCCGAGCGCGTAGAGCACCGCGGCCAGGAACAGCAGCAGCGCGCCGGGCCGCAGCTCGCCGCGCTTGCGGTGCTCGCGGGCCACGTAGGGCACGAACAGCAGCACCACCAGCGCCACCGCCACCAGGACGGCGGCCACCGCGGGCAGCACCCGGATGCTCACCGGGACCTCCTGCCGGCGGTCAGTGCGCGTAGGTGGTGGACAGCACCGCGCGGCCCAGGATGTGGCCGAGCGCGGTGAAGTTGACGACCGCGGGCGTCACCTGGTCGTTCAGCCCCAGCGTGGGCACGTCCAGCGCGAGCACCGCGAACAGGTAGCGGTGCGGCCGGTCTCCGGGCGGCGGCGCGGCGCCCGCGTAGGCGCGCTCGCCGAGGTCGTTCGGCACCTGGAACGCGCCGGCGGGCACGCCGGAGCCGGTGGCGGAACCGGCGTCGGTGGCCAGCTCGGTCACCGCGGCGGGCACGTCCACCAGCGTCCAGTGCCAGAACCCGCCCGGGATCGGGGCGTCCGGGTCGAAGCAGGTGACCACGAAGCTCTGCGTCCCGGCGGGGAAGCCCTCCCAGCTCAGCTGCGGGGAGCGGTTCCCGCCGCCCGCGCCCATCCCGCTGTGGACGTGCGCGAGGTCCAGTTGCTCGTCGGCGGCGACGTCCTTGGAGGTGAGCGTGAACGCGGGGACCTCGGGCAGCAGCGAGTACGGGTCCGGGTCGATCGGGCGTTGCAGGCTCATTCGTCTCCTCCTCGGCGGGTGCGGCGGGGTCGGACGATCTTCGGGATCGTCCGGTCGCAGCCTAGTGGGGCCTGCGCGGGCGCGTGCGCGGCCTCGCGCGCGGGGCGATCCGCGCCACTCCGTCACCCCCTTGATGCAACCCGTGCAAGCGTTCACTTGATCGAGTTATTGTCGCTGCCCGCCAGGCTCGGGATCATGGTCCGGTGCGCGCCGATCTCCACGTCGGCGACCGCGGTCGAGCGGATCCGGGACAATTTCGGGCGGACGTCCCACAACGACGATGACCGGTTCTTCGAGCGGCTACCGGAAACCGCTCGGAAGCCGAATGCGAGAATCGGTCGGCCGGATTCGGAACAGCAGGGGAAACCGCCCCCGAAACCGGTGGTGCACCTGTCCAATGCGCCGTCGTCGCCGGTACCGGAAAAGTCCGGGTTCCGCCGATGCCGGCCCAGGGATGTCGATGCTGGGGGATAGCGCAGTCATGCCGGGAAATCGCCACACTTCGGTCCGTTCGCGCCAGGTGGCCGCGGAACTCCGCCGCCACCGCGAGCGCGCCGGGCTCAGCTGCACGGCGGCGGGGGCCCGGCTGGGCGTCTCGGGCAGCAAGATCAGCCGGATCGAGACCGGCGCCAGCGGGGTGCAGCTCGACGACGTCACCGCGCTGCTGCGGCTCTACCAGGTGGGAGAGCGGGAGCGCACCGCGCTGGTGGAGCTGGCGCGCAACGCGGGCCGCTCCGCCTGGTGGCAGCGGCCGTCCGCGGCCCCCGCCCGCTGGCGGGATTTCCTCGACTACGAGAGCAAAGCGGTCCGGATGCACAGTTTCGAACCGATGCTGATCCCGGGCCTGCTGCAGACCGCGGAATACGCGCGGGCCGTCATCTCGGGGATGGAGCCCGGGCGTTGCGAGGACGAACTGGACGATCTGATCGCGACCCGGATGGCGCGGCAGATCATTCTGAGCCGTTCCCGCGCGCCGTTGTTCCACGCGGTGCTGGAGGAATCCGCGTTGCGTCGCCCGATCGGCGGCCGGGGAGTGATGAAGCGGCAGCTGCTGCACCTGCTGGTGATGATGGAATCCGATCACGTCTGCCTGCGAGTGGTGCCGCGTTCCGTGGGCGCCTATCCGGGATTGCAGGGGTCATTCCTTCTTCTGGAATATGACGGAGAGCCGGACGTGGTGTACGTGGAGAACCAGCACGGTCCCGCATTCCTGGATTCCGAGCGGACCGTGAGTTCCTACCGGGAGGTGCTGCGGGACATCGTGCGGCTCGCCCACGCCCCCGACGCGGCGGGCGACCTGATCCGCGAGGTCCTCGCCGAGCACTGACCGCGCTCGTGCGCCGGAAATCCGCTCCGCTGCCGGTTCGCGCGGCGCCGGGGACTACGCCGGTCCGGTGATCTTCTCCGCCGCGCGGGTGACTCCGAACCGGCTGCGGCGGGCCGAGGAGAGGGGCGCCGAAGGGGGGCGGGTGATCCGGTGGAACTGCTGGAGCGGGTCGCCGCCGTGGCCCGCAGGCTGCGCGAACACCGGCCGGTGCCGCCCGTGCGACCGTCCGAAGTGGACTTGGTCTGATGCTGCCGCCGAGCGGTTTTCTCCCGATGTATCACCTGATCAGGTAACGACGTTCGGCCGTTGTGGACGATGACCGGGCCGTGATCGGCTCCCTCCGCGACACTGGCACGAGCCGGAGGCGGGCCGGTCACCCCGACCGCGCCGCAGGGGCTCCGGGGGATGGAGAGCAGCGGGATGACACGCACACGGCGGACCCACACCCGGTGGTGGTCGGCAGGCGGAACACTCGCCGCGGCCGCGCTGGCCACTGTCGCGATCACGACCCCCGCCGGGGCCGGGACCGCCGCCGACGAGCCCGCCGCCGCGCCGATCAGCACCCGGATCGTCGGCGGCGAGTACGCCAGCACCAGCGAGTACCCGTGGGTCGTGTACCTCACCGACTCGGCGGGCAACCAGTTCTGCGGCGGCACCATCGCGGCCGCGAACAAGGTCATCACCGCCGCGCACTGCGTCACCGGGGGTGCGCCGCCGGAGATCACCGTCGTCTCCGGCCGCGACGACAAGAACAGCGACGAGGGCACCGAGACCGCCGTCCGGGATGTGTGGGTGCACCCCGACTTCCAGAACGCCAGCAGCGGTGCCGACGTCGCCGTGCTCACGCTGGACCGCGACGTCACCGCGACCCCGCTGCCCATCGCGACGGCGGGTGACCTCCCCGAGTACCGGCCGGGCGGAGCCACCACCGTCCTGGGCTGGGGGACCACCACCGAAGGCGGCTCGCCGTCCAGCACGCTCCGCCAGGCACACCCGCCGATCACCAGCGACCAGGACTGCAGCCGCGCCTACGGCGGGCAGTACGACCCGCGAGGCCAGGTGTGCGCCGGGCTCCCCGAAGGCGGGGAGGACAGCTGCCAGGGCGACTCCGGCGGACCGCTCGTGGCCGGGGACAAGCTGATCGGCATCGTGTCCTGGGGCAACGGCTGCGCCCGCCCCGGCCAGCCCGGCGTCTACACGAGGCTCGGCGCCTACCACGACGAAGTCCAGGCCCAGCTCCGCTGATCCCCCCACCACCGAGGCGCACGGCCCGTTCGACCGCACCGCGCGGTCGAGCGGGCCGTTCTGCTGCGGGGTCAGGCCGCGACGAGACCCGCGGAGATGGTGAGGAAGGCCGCCGCGCTGATCACGTCCAGGGAGCGGGCGAAGCGCGGGCGGCGCAGCCGGTCGGCGATGCGGGCCGCGCCCAGCACGATGGTGACCTCCCAGATCGCCGCCAGCACCAGGAACACCGCGCCCAGCAGCACCAGTTGCAGCGTCGGGTTCGCCGCCGAACCCACGAACTGCGGCAGGAAGGCCAGGCTGAACAGCAGCATCTTCGGGTTCGTGATGTTGCTCAGCAGGCCCTGCCAGAACGGCCGGGTCGTGGCGCCGCCGCCGGAGAGGCCGTCGCCGGTCTCGGCGCGGGTGAGCCACAACCCGCGCACGATCATCGCGGCGAGGTACACCAGGTACGCGGCGCCGGCCCACTTCAGCGCCGCCAGCACCGCCGGGTGGCTGGTGATCACCGCGCCGAGCCCGCAGATCACCAGCGCCACCTGCAGGATGCTCGCCGCGTGGATGCCCGCCAGCGCTCGCAGCCCGGCGCCGATCCCCTGCCGCAGCGACGTCCGCAAGATCAGGAACGCGTCCACCCCGGGCGTCAGCACCACCACTGCGCTGGCGAGCAGGAACGCCGGCAGGGTCGTGGGGTCCAGCAGCATGACGAGTTCGCTCCTTGCCTGGTCGACGCGCGCGCGGAGGCGCCGGTGAGCGCGCGGCCCACCGGTCGAGGTTTCACCGGATCGGGGGTGATCTCGGTTCCGCGTCGTCGCGGGCACCGGAGATCTTGACTGAGTGGGCGGGACGAACCACCTCTGCCGAAGCAGTGATCCGGATTTTTTCCCGCCGAAGTCCATCTTAACGAAAAATTATCATGAGCCGATGTGAGCTCGCCCTCGTCATCCCGGCGTGATCGGGCCGCTACCGTGTGCCGCCGAACGACGCCGCACGTCCAGGAGGCAGCCGTGCCCGACCGATCCAGCCCGCTCGCCCGGATCGCCGCCGGAGGTGCTGCCGCCGCCACCGCGGCCACCGCCGCGCTCGCCGCACCGGCCGCCGCCGGCCCCGCGCAGGAACGCGTGCTCGGCGGCACCGACGAACACGCGGCGCCCTGGGTGGTCGCGCTCACCGACCAGGCCGGGCGCCAGTTCTGCGGCGGCACCCTCGTCACCGAGATCAAGGTGGTCACCGCCGCGCACTGCGTGGACGGCCACGACGCGGCGGAGCTGCGCGCCGTCACCGGCCGCCCCGACCTGCGCACCACCGGCGGCGCGGACACGCCCGTCGGCGACGTCTGGGTGCATCCCGAGTTCCGCGACGTCACCGGCGGGCACGACGTGGCGGTGCTGACCCTGGCCGCACCGGTGCGCGAACGACCGCTGCCGATGGCCGGGGCCGACGAGACCGCCCGCTACCGGCCCGGCACCCCGGCGCGGGTGCACGGCTGGGGGCGCACCACCGAGAACGGGCCCACCTCGGCGACGCTGCAGTCCGTCGAGGTGCCGATCAGCGCGGACGCCGACTGCCGCGCCGCCTACCCGGGCTACGAGTCGGGGACGCGGGTCTGCGCGGGCCCGCCCGAAGGCGGCCGGGACGCGTGCGCCGGGGACTCCGGCGGACCGCTCGTCGCCGACGGCAGGCTGATCGGCGTCGTCTCCTACGGCACCGGCTGCGGACGTCCCGGAACACCCGGCGTGTACACCCGGATCTCCGGGGTCGCCGACGACGTCGCCGCGCGGCTCTGAACCCGGCGTCCCGCACCGCGGGACGAGCCGGTGCCACCCGGTGCTCGCGCCGCGGCGGTGCACCGGTCGCCGTGCGCAGCACCGACCCGCCCCGAGGCCCGCGCGCCCGGGCGCGCGGGACGTGGTGTGCGCTACTTCCACCGCAGGTGACCCCGGGTGTCGTAGCCGGAATGTGATATCCCGTTGGGGTGACCCTGCAACCGCTCGCCACCGCCGTCCACCGCGCCTACACGGCCGACCTCGACGCCGAGGACTTCTACCGCATGCTCCGCTTGCGCGTGGACGTGTTCGTGGTCGAGCAGCAGTGCGCCTACCCGGAACTGGACGGCCGGGACCTGGAGACCACCACCAGGCACTTCTGGATCGACTCCGCCGACGGCTACGTGCTCGGCTACCTGCGCCTGCTCGAAGACCCCGACGGCACCTTCCGCATCGGCCGCGTCGCCACCGCCAAGGACGCCCGCGGCCTCGGGCTCGGGCGCAAGCTGATGCGCGCCGCGCTCGCCGAGATCCAGCGCGCGCCGGCGACGCTGTCCGCGCAGACCTACGCGCTGGAGTTCTACCGCGGATTCGGGTTCGAACCCTCGGGTGAGGAGTATCTCGAAGACGGCATCCCGCACGTCGACATGCACCGATACCCGGGTTCGCCGCGCTGAGCGAGCCGCGCCGGTTCCTCGCCCGTCGCGGGGATGCGACGATGCTCGCTGGTCCCAGCCAGGGCAGGTCAGGAAACCGGTGCGACACCGGTGCGGTCGGCGCCACTGTGACCGGGGAGCGGATCTCCCCCGCGAGCCACCGGGCGCTGCCGCCTGGGAAGGCCGGAGTTCCGCGCTGATCCGGGAGCCAGGACACTGCCTCGCCCAGGCGCAGCCGACATCGGGGCGTCCGAGACCCGAGGAAGGAACACCTGGCATGACTGCTCCCGCGAGCCCGCGGTACCCGTTCACGGCCGTGGTCGGGCACGACGACATGCGGCTGGCGCTGCTGCTCAACGCGGTGCACCCGCGCATCGGCGGGGTGCTGGTGCGGGGTGAGAAGGGCACCGCGAAATCGACGGTGGTGCGCGCGCTCGCTTCGCTGCTGCCCGCGCTGGACGTCGTGCCCGGTTGCCGCTTCGGCTGCGAACCGCGGCGACCCGACCCGCGGTGCCCGGACGGCCCGCACGCCGAGGTCTCCGGGACGACGCGCCCCGCGGAACTCGTGGAACTTCCGGTCGGCGCCACCGAGGACCGGCTCGTCGGTTCACTCGACCTGGAACGCGCGCTCACCGAAGGCGTCAGCGCCTACCAGCCCGGGCTGCTGGCCGCGGCGCACCGCGGCGTGCTCTACGTGGACGAGGTCAACCTGCTGCACGACCACCTGGTGGACCTGCTGCTGGACGCCGCCGCGATGGGCCGCGCGCACGTGGAGCGGGAAGGCGTGTCGGTGACGCACGCCGCCTCGTTCCTGCTCGTCGGCACCATGAACCCGGAGGAGGGCGAGCTGCGCCCGCAGCTGCTCGACCGGTTCGGCCTCACCGTGCAGGTCGCCGCCTCCCGCGACGTCACCACCCGCACCGAAGTGGTGCGCAGGCGCCTCGCCTTCGAAGCGGACCCGGCCGGCTTCGCCGAGCGGTGGGCCGCCGAGGACGCCGCGCTCGCCCGCCGCATCGCCGACGCCCGGTCCACAGTGGAATCGGTGCGGCTGCCCGACGCCGAGCTCCGGCGGATCTCCGCGCTGTGCGCCGCGTTCGACGTGGACGGGATGCGCGCCGACCTGGTGCTGGCCCGCACCGCCGTGGCGCACGCCGCGTGGCGCGGCGCCGACGAGGTCGCCGAAGCCGACGTGGAGGCCGCGGCCCGGCTCGCGCTGCCGCACCGGCGCCGCCGCGACCCGTTCGACGAACCCGGCGTCGAGGAGGACCAGCTGCAGCAGGCGCTCGAGGACGCCGCCCAGCACGCCGAGCAGGAACCGGCCGACGACCGGAACGCCGGTGACGACCAGGGCTCCGCCGACGACCAGGGCTCCGCCGACGACCAGGACTCCGGTGAAGAGCCGCCGGAAGGTCCCGACGACGGCCCCGGCGGAGGCGGCGGTGGCGCGCCCGACGGCGGACCGGACGACGGACCCGACGGGCCCGGCGGCGGCGAAGCCCCCACCCCGCCGGAATCGCCCGCGCCGAACGGCGACGGCGGTTCCCGGCGCGAGGACGGCCCCGGCCAGGCTCCCGCGAACAAGCCCCCGGCCGCGCCCGCGCCCGCGTTCCGCGCCCGGCTGCTCGAAGTCCCCGGCGTCGGCGAAGGCGCCCCCGGCCGGCGGTCCCGCGCCCGCTCCCGCAGCGGGCAGACCGTTCGATCATCCACAGTGGACGGTCATGGCGTGCACCTGCCCGCCACCCTGATCGCCGCCGCCCCGCACCAGCGCACCCGCGGCCGCAGCGGCCCCGGCCTGGTGCTGCACCGCGACGACGTCCGGCGCTCCGTCCGCGAAGGACGCGAAGGCAACCTGGTGCTCTTCGCCGTCGACGCCTCCGGCTCCATGGCCGCCCGCGAACGCATGTCCGCCGTCAGCGGCGCCGTGCTCTCGCTGCTGCGCGACGCCTACCAGCGCCGGGACAAGGTCGGCGTGGTCACCTTCCGCGGCGACCAGGCCGAACTCGCGCTGCCGCCCACCTCCTCCGTGGAGATCGCCGCCACCCGGATGCGCGACCTGCGCACCGGCGGCCGCACCCCGCTCGCCACCGGCCTGCTCAAGGTCCACCAGGTCATCGGCACCGAACGCACCCGGGACCCGCGGCGGCGCCCGCTGCTGGTGCTGCTCACCGACGGCAAGGCCACCGTTCCCGCCGGTGACGGCGGAACCGGGCGCGCTCGCGCGAAGCGGGCGGTGCAGGACTCCATGCGCGCCGCCGGACTGCTCGCCGGGCTCGGCGTCGCCTCCGTCGTCGTCGACTGCGAGCAGGGCGTGGTGCGGCTCGGCCTCGCCGCCAAGGTCGCGACCGCGCTCGGCGGGGCCTGCCTGCGGCTCGACGAGCTCTCCGCCGACGCCGTCGCCGGAGTCGTCCGCGCCGCCCGCGGCACCACCGCCGGCGCAGCTTGATTCCGATTCGATTACGACACCGGCCGGGCGGAGTAGGAATATCCCGATGTAGTTGGTAAGGTGTTCTTCGTCCACCTGACCCCCAGGGGTGGACCACGAAGCGCCCTCGCGCTCCCGGTGACCCCCAGGCCGGTCGAGCGCGGGGGCGCTTTCTATTGCTGGGGGGCGTGGTCGTTCTGCTCGGGGG
>NZ_JAIUKC010000069.1:0-9046 GCF_020177435.1 Saccharopolyspora sp. 7B
CCCCCCCCCCCCCCCCCCCCCCCCCCCCCCCCCCCCCCCCCCCCCCCCCCCCCCCCCCCCCCCCCCCCCCCCCCCCCCCACCTCGGTGCTCCGCGAACCGAGTTCGGCAACAGTCGAGTTCAGTCCCCGATGATGACCTTGCCGATCGTGTCCTTGGTGGCGAAGTGGGTGAACGCGTCGGGGGCTTCGTCGAAGGGGAAGGCCCGGTCGATGAGCGGGTGCAGCCGGTGCTGTTCGAGGACGCGGATCATCCGTTCGAAGTCGCTGCGGCTGCCGACCGCGATGGCCCGCAGCGTCGCCCCGCGGCCCAGGAACGCCCCGAGGTCCAGGCCCGCCCCGTCGGCGAGATTCCCGACCAGCGAGATCAGCCCGCCGTGGGCGAGGGCGCGCAGCGACTGCCCGATGGTCCCGGCCCCACCGATCTCCACCACCCGGTCCACGCCGCGTCCCCCGGTGCGCGCCCGCACCTCGTCGCCCCATTCCGGGACGGCGGTGCGGTCGACGACCTCGGTGGCCCCGAGCTCGCGCAGCCACCGCGCCTTCACCGGGCCGGACGTGGTGATCAGCACCCGCGCCCCGGCCAGGCGGGCGAACTGCAGCGCGAACATGGAGACGCCGCCGGAGCCCTGCAGCAGCACCGAGTCACCGGCGCCGATGCCGTCGAGCGCGGAGAACGCGGTGAGCGCGGCGCAGGGCAGCGTCGCGGCCTCCTCGAACGACAGGTGTTCCGGCACCGGTAGCACGGAGTGCTCGGCGACGGCGACGTGCTCGGCGAGCCATCCGTCGCGCTGCACCCCGTACAGCTCGCCCCAGCCGTCGAGCGTCCCGTGCAGCCACTCCGGGTGGAAGGTGCTCATCACCCGGTCCCCCACCTGGAAGCCGCGCACGCCCGCGCCGACCGCGTCGACGGTGCCCGCGGCGTCGGACAGCGGGATCCGCCCGGGCGGCACCGGCATCGAGTAGCGCCCTGCCACGATCCGCAGGTCGCGGGCGTTGATCGAGCGGGCCCGGACCCGCACCAGCACCTCCCCGGCGGCCGGGGTCGGCACCGGGCGTTCCCGCGGCCGGAGCGGTCCGCCGTCCCCGGACACCTCGAACGTGCGCATCAGTCGTCCCATGCCCTCGACCGTAGCCCGGCACTGCTGGACGGCACGTACCCTTCCGTCCGTGATTCGGTGCAGTTCGTCCAGGGGCGGCGCGTGGACCCGGTAGACGACCTCCTCGCCACCATGCGGATCGAGGAGTCCCGGTACGTGCGGATGGCGGCGCGCGCGCCGTGGGGCATCGCGTTCCGCTCCCGGCAGGTGGCGCGGCTGGTGCTGATCACCACCGGATCGTGCTGGCTGACCGGGGCGAGCCTGCCCGAGCCGGTGCGGCTGACCGCGGACGACTGCGTCCTGGTGCGCGCGGGCACCGAGTTCGCGCTGCAGGACGAGCCGGGGCGCCCGCTGGTGGACTGCGAGGGCGCGGTCCGGTTCGGCGGGGACGGGGAGCTCACCGAACTGGTGTCCGCCCGGTTCAGCTTCGACGCGGTCGCCGCGGACGCGCTGTTCGGGCTGCTGCCGCCGCTGTTCCGGCTGCGCCTGGACACGGTGGCCGGCGAGCTGCTGCGCGGCACGTTCGACCTGATCGCGCGGGAGTCCGCGGCGGCGGGGCTCGGCTCCGGGTTCGTCACGAGCCGCCTGTCCGACGTGCTGTTCGTGCAGGCGGTGCGCGCCTGCTGCGCGGACGTCGGCGGCGGCACCGTCGGCTGGGTCGCGGCGCTGCGGGATCCGCGGCTGGCCGGTGCGGTGCGGGCGCTGCACGCGGACCTGGCGCACCCGTGGACGGTGCGGTCGCTGGCGCAGGTGGCCGGGATGTCGCGGTCGGCGTTCGCGGCGCTGTTCAAGGAGCGGACCGGCGACACGCCGCTGAGCTACCTGGCGGCGTGGCGGACGTACCGCGCGAAGGCGCTGCTGCGGGAGACCTCGTTGAGCGTGCAGGAGATCGCGGTGCGCGTCGGCCACCCCACCGGCACCGCGCTGAGCCGCGCGTTCCTGCGCCGCGAAGGCGTCTCCCCCACCACGTGGCGCGCGACCCGCACGCGGTGAACGGCCCGCCTCCCTGCCGAACGGACCGCTCGCCGGAGGCGGTCCCCGCTCGGGCCGATCACCTGCGGCGATCAGCAGGCCGGACGGCTCGCACGGCCGGTCGGGCGGGCCGTTCAGCCGGGGTGATCAGCGCGTCGCGACCACCGGGGCCGGGTCGTCCTGGAGGTCCCAGCGGCGGCGGCGCAGCACCACCGGCACCTGGTCCCCGCGGTCCTGCGCGGTGAGCACGGCCGCGCGCACCCGGCGCCACCACACCGCGGTGCGGAACGCGCTCAGCAGCAGCACCACGACGAGCGCGAGCAGCGCCACCCGGTACCCGCCGCCCGCCAGCTGCAGCACCAGGCCGACGGCGAGCACGCTGAGCGCGGTGGCGCTGTGCCCGCCGACGTTGGCGATGCCGGTGGCGGTGCCCACCTGGCTGATCGGGTTGTAGTCGCGGACCAGCGCGAACGCGACGCTGGAGACGGGCCCGCCCATCGCGAACACCAGGAACGCCCCGCACACCACGGCCAGCGGCGGCCGCGCGAAGCTCAGCAGCACCAGCCAGGTCAGCCCGTTGGCCGCGAGGTAGCCGAGCACGAGCGGCATCCGGCAGGCGGGGAACCGCCCGATGATCGCGCCGACGAGCGGCCCGCCCGCGACCTGCCCGATGATCAGCAGGCTGAGCACGACGCTCGCGGTGGCGGGCGGCACGCCGACGCCTTCGACGAGGTACGGGTAACCCCACAGCAGGCTCAGCGCGTTGGGCACGAACATGGTGCCGAAGTGCGCCCAGAACGCGAGCCGGGTGCCGGGGATCGACCAAGCGGACCGCACCTTCCGCAGGATGGCGCCGGCGTCCTCGGCGCCGGAGGTGGTGCCGGGCACGTCGCGCACCACGCCGGTCGTCACGCCCGCGTAGGCGGCGGTGATCGCGCCGACGAGCAGGAACGTCCACGTCCAGCCGAGGGCCCCGAGCAGCGCGGTCAGCGGGAAGGTGGCGGCGACGCCGCCGAGCGCGCCCGCCGCGGCGGACAAGGTGGCGACGAGCGCGTACTGGCGGGCGGAGAACCGGGTGGCCACGAGCCGCAGGATGCTCACCCAGGTCAGCGCGTCACCGACGCCGAGCACGCCGCGCGCCAGCAGCCCCATCGGGTAGGAGGTGGCGAGGGCGAACAGCAGCTGCCCGCAGCCGAGCAGCAGCACCGCGGCGGTGAGCACGCGGCGGGACCCGAACCGGTCCACCAGGAGCCCGGTGGGGATCTGCATGGCGGCGTAGATCCCGACCTGCAGCACGGTGAACGCGCTCAACGCGGCGGGCCCGACCTCGAACCGGTCGATGGCGAGCGGGCCGGCGACGCCGAGCGTTCCGCGGTGGAACACGGCCGCGAGGTAGGTGAGGACGGCGGCGCCCCAGATCAGCCACGCCTGCCGCGCCCCGCTTTCCGCTGATCGGGACGGCGGTGGGGTGCTGCCCGGGTTCGCCGAGGTGGCGGCCACTCGGGTGATCGGTGGCGGTGCCCCGCCGCTGCGATCACGGTCGTCCGATTGCCGACTCTCCGGTCGGTCGCCTGCCACGTCGTGCCCCTTCCGCGCTTTTTCCGGTTCCGCACTCATCGTCGTCGGCCGAGCGCGAGAAGTTAGCGCCCGAAAGCGTGGAATCCGCCACAATGACCATCCACAGTGGACACAACGTGGTCCGGTCCGCCCAGACGCGTACCGCATCCGCCCGAACCCGCTGGCCCGCGGGGACCTCCGCCCCGTCCCGGCGGCGAGCGGGGACGCGACCGCATCCCAGCATCCGGGACGAGGTGGGCATCGACACCGGTTCGTTGACAGCGGTGGCGGCCGTTCCTAGCGTCGTCGCGTGCGACCGGCCCTGCTCACCTCGCGCCACCACGTGGACGGAAGGCCGCCACCGAACACGACGGAGCCCCCGCACCGGTTCGGGACGAATCCCGGATGGAACGGGGGCTGGTGTCGTCTTGCCTACCGAGCAGCCCACTCGATGCAGGCCGGCCGCTGACCGGTCCGCAGGAACTCGCGGATCACCTGAAGCGCGTCTTCGGCCGGGATCTCCGAAAACCTCGGGAACGGAGCGTGGTGGTCGGCCCACCAGTAGTCCGCGGGTTCCGGGTTCGAACCATCGGCCGGGAGGTGAGCCGTCTTCCCATCCCAGTAGATCAGCGCACCGCGCTCACCGTTGAGCCCGACTTTCAGAGTCGGCGCGGTGGTGTTGTCGATGTCGGTGTAGAACGGCCACATCTGCTGCGTGCGCTCATGATCCGCGCGCCGCAACACCTCGACGACCTCTTCCGGAGTCCCTTCGAGGTCCGAGACCTGCGTGCCGCCGTCTTCGAGCAGCTCCTCCACAGCGCTGCTGGTTCGAAGCGGCCTCCGCCTGCCGCTCGATAGCCACCCGAAGATGCTTCCTGCCTTCCTCGGTCTTTCCCGCGGCCGCGTGTAGCCCTTTCTCAACCTCCTCGAAAGCGCTCACCAGGCCGGCCCCTACTGTCGGCGACAACGACGAACGGCAGAGTGCCAGTCCCCTACGACATTTCCGCGACCTGCCGACCTCGCCGGACGGCAGGTCCGCTCCCTTCCCGGGAAGTTGTCGCCGGGGCGCTTGAGCACCGGGATCTCACCGTCGTGCTCGATCACCGCGTGACACGACCTGCTGTGCGATCAGGTCGTGCGTGTCCCACGTGCTCGGGTGGCGATGCCGGCCTGATCCATCATTCCGCCATCGGTAGCGATCACCTCGTCGAACATGCCGGCGCAGGAACCCGATACCGCGGTGTCCCAGCATCCGGGACGAGGTGGGCATCGACACCGGTTCGTTGACAGCGGTGTCGGCCGTTCCTAGCGTCGTCGCGTGCGACCGGCCCTGCTCACCTCGCGCCACCACGTGGATCTGCTGCGGGTGGCGTCCGCGGCCTGTCCGGACTCCTGACCGCCCCCGCACCGGCCGCGCCCGCGCGCCGCACCCCGCCGCAGCCAGGAGTCCGCCGAGCATGACCACCGCCCTGACCGAGCCGGCCGAGCACGGCTCGTCGGCGAAGAACGTCCGCACCGTCATCACGTCGAGCCTCATCGGCACGACCGTCGAGTGGTACGACTTCTTCCTGTACAGCACCGCCGCCAGCCTGGTGTTCGACAAGCTGTTCTTCCCGACCGCCGATCCGGCCGTCGGCACGATGCTGGCGTTCACCACCTTCTTCGTCGGGTTCGTGGCCCGGCCGCTGGGCGGCGTGCTGTTCGGCCACATCGGCGACCGCATCGGCCGCAAGCGCACCCTCGTCACCACGATGGTCGTGATGGGGCTGGCCACGGCGGCGATGGGCGCGCTGCCGACCTACGAGCAGGTGGGCATGTGGGCGCCGCTGCTGCTGGTGCTGCTGCGGCTGTTCCAGGGCCTGGCGATCGGTGGCGAGTGGGCCGGGGCGGTGCTGATGGCCGTCGAGTACGCGCCACCCGGCAAGCGTTCGTCCTACGGTTCCTGGCCGCAGGTGGGCCTCGCGCTCGGCCTCGGCCTGGGCACCGGGTTGTTCGCGCTGCTGGGCAACGTGCTCGACGACGAGCAGTTCCTCGGCTACGGCTGGCGGATCGCGTTCGGGCTGAGCCTGGTGCTGGTGCTGGTCGGCCTGGTGATCCGGCTGCGGGTGGCGGAGACGCCCGCGTTCCAGCAGATGCGGGAGTTGCAGGGCACCGCGCGGGTGCCGTTCCTGGAGCTGTTCCGGGACCGGGCGACCCGCCGCAACACGGTGCTGGGCCTGCTGTCGCGGTACTCGGAGGGCGCGGCGTTCAACACCTGGGCGGTGTTCTTCCTGACCTACGCGACCGGCACGCTCGGCCTGCCGCGCAACGACGTGCTCATCGGCGTGATGGCGGCGGCGCTGGTGCTGGCCGTGCTGATCCCCGTGGTGGGGCGGATCGGCGACCGGCGTTCCCCGCGGCTGCTGTACGCGCTCGGCTCGGCGCTGTTCGCGCTGTCGGTGTACCCGGCGTTCCTGGCGTTCCAGCTGCGCAGCCCGCTGCTGACCGGCGTGGTGATCGTGCTGGTGCTGGGCGTGGTGCACTCGGTGATCTACGCGCCGCAGGGCACGTTCTACGCCCAGCTGTCGCCGGTGCGGCTGCGCTACACCGGCATGTCGTTCATCTACCAGTTCTCCGGGATCTACGCCTCGGGCCTCACGCCGCTGATCGTCACGGCGCTGCTCGCGGCGGGCGGCGGCACCCCGTGGCTGGCGTGCGGCTACCTGGTCGTGACGGGCGCGATCGGAGCGACGGCGACCCTGCTGCTCCGCCGCGAAGACCTCCACTTCACCACCGGGCGGTGATCAGCGGCGGAAGCCGTCCTGCTTCACGCGCTCGATGAAGCCACCGAACACCGCATCGGACAGCCGGAGGTGCGCTCCCGCCGGGTCCTTGGAGTCGCGGACCGCCGGGAACCCACCCCGTCGAGCGGTCTCGACGCAGTTGCTGCCCTGAGCGCTCCGCGACGACTTCTTCCACCCGCGTCGGACACGCCCTGCTCCTCACTGACGACGTCGGAACTCGTCGGCCCGTTCACGCACCAACGCCACCGATTGATCAACATCCAGAGCAGAGTGGTGCAATTCGCCGAACAGCCTGGACAGCTCTGAGGTCTCCCTCGAACTGTCCACGATCCGGCCGCTCAGCGGTGTGTCCACGAATGCGATGTCGCCGGTGTTCGCGGGGAATCGCACGACGGCGAAAGACCCCTGCGGACCGATGTGCGCACCGGCGTCGAACGCCAGCACTTGAAGGACGACGTTGTCCTTCGCCGCGTGCTCCAGCAGGGCATCCAGCTGGGCGCTCATCGTGGCCACATCTCCGACGACCCGGTGCAGCGGTTCCGGGCTAGCTCCGGACGAAGGAGAGCTCGACGGACGCCAAGAACTGCTCGACGTCGGCCAGCTGCCAGCCGATCGGGGCGAGCGCCTTCTCGATCCGCTCGATCTCGCGGCGCACCTGCCGCATCGACGTTCGCCGGAGGTTCACGTCGAAACCGGCGACGAACACCGGCCTCCCCGCCTCGTGGTCCCGCCTCGCTTCCGACACGAGCTTCGACATGTAGTAGGCGTGCAGCAACCCCACGACGTCCTCCCCAGAACGAGCGGGCGAGTCCACGGCGAACACCTCCGCGCGCCCGATGTTCGAACCGTACGGAGGAACGTCCGGCACGAACACGCGTCCGCGCCGGATCTGCCGTGCGGGTCCGGATCTCCCGGCGAAATCCGGCGCTCGGCGAACCGGATCGCGCGGCGAAGCAGACCACCCGCCGAAGGGGATCACCCGGCGAAGCCGATCAACCGCCCGAGCGGATCACCCACCGAACAAGATCATCCGGCGACCGGCTCACCCGCCCGAGCAGATCACGCGCCGAAGGGATCACCCGGCGAAGGGGATCACCGGCCGAGCAGATCACCCGGCGAAGGGGTCACTCCGCGAACGGGATCGCCTGCGCCGCAACGGGTTCCGGGGCGCCCGGGTGCCGCCACAGGCCCTTGCGCTCCAGGATCGGCAGCACGCCTTCGCCGAACCAGTACGCCTCCTCCAGGTGCGGGTGCCCGGAGAGCACGAACTCGTCCAGGCCCAGCGCCGCGTACTCCTCGATGCGGGACGCGACCTCCTCGTGGCTGCCGACGAGCGCGGTGCCCGCGCCGCCGCGCACCAGGCCCACCCCGGCCCACAGGTTCGGGTAGATCTCCAGGTCGTCGGACTTGCCGCCGTGCAGCTCCAGCATCCGCCGCTGGCCTTCCGACTCGCTGCGGGACAGGCCCTGCTGCACCTGCTCGATCGTCGCCGGGTCCAGCGCGTCCAGCAGCCGCCGTGCCTCCGCCCACGCCTGCTCCGAGGTGTCCCGGCTGATCACGTGCAGCCGGATGCCGAAGCGCGGCGTGCGGCCCTGCTCGGCGGCGAGCGACTTGATCCAGGCGATCTTCTCGGCGACCTTCGCCGGCGGCTCGCCCCACGTCAGGTACACGTCCGAGTGCTTCGCGGCGACCGCACCCGCCGCGGGCGAGGAACCGCCGAAGTAGACCTCCGGCACCGGGTCCGGCGTGCGGGTCAGCTCCGCGCCCTCCACCCGCACGTGCTCGCCGCTGAAGTCCACCCACTCGCCGCGCCACAACGAGCGCACCACGTGCAGGAACTCGTCGGCGCGCGCGTAACGGCCCTCCTTGTCCAGGAAGTCGCCGTAGGCGCGTTGCTCGTGGCTCTCCCCGCCGGTGACGACGTTCAGCAGCAACCTGCCGCCGGAGTGCCGCTGGTAGGTCGCCGCCATCTGCGCGCCCAGGGTCGGCGACAGCAGGCCGGGCCGGAACGCCACCAGGAACTTCAGCCGCTCGGTGACCTCGGTGAGCATCGCCGTGGACAGCCACGCGTCCTCGCACCACGCGCCCGTCGGCGTCAGCGCGCCCTCGAAGCCCAGCTGCTCGGCGCTGCGCGCGATCTGCCCCAGGTAGGCCAGCGTCGCCGGGCGAGCCCCGCCCGCCGTGGAGGTCTTCACCCCGTGACCGCCGCCGACGAGGTAGCGGCTGTCGCCGTAGGTGGGCAGGAACCAGTGGAACGTGAGCGGCATCGGGCTTCTCCGGAACGGGTGCGAAGGAGGACGTCAGGGCGCGCTGCGGCGGGAACCGCCCGCGACGGGACGAAAACCCGGCGGCGGAACCCCGCGCGCGGGGCAGTGGCGTCAGCCGCGACAGCGCTGCGCCGCGACGCGCACGAAGTCCACGTGGCGGCGTCGGGTCAGCAGCGGCGGGATCACTTTTCCATCCGAGCAAAGGCCCTGTGCGCTGTCAATGAGTCCTTCTTCATGCCACCGGCCGGGGGGGGGGGGGGGGGGGGGGGCCGGGGCCGGGGGGGGGCCCCCCCCCCCCGCCGCGGCCCCCCCCCCCCCCCCCCCCGCCGCCCCCGCGGGGGGGGGGGGGCGCGGCGGCCGGCCCCGCGCG
>NZ_JAIUKC010000070.1:0-58814 GCF_020177435.1 Saccharopolyspora sp. 7B
CCCCCCACCCCCACCCCCCCCCCCGCCGCCCCGTTCCGCCCCCCGTACCCCCCCCCCCCCCGCCGGGGGGGGGCCCCCCCGGGCGCCGGCCCCCCCCCCCCCCCCCCCCCCCCGCGGCCGCTAGTCCACGACCGCCTGCTCGGCGTCCGGGACGACCAGCGGGTAGTGCCGCGCGAAGAACTCGCGGTAACCGGTCGGACGGTAGCCGATGAGGCGCTCCAGATCACCGGTGCTCGCCCCGAACTCACCGCGGTTGATCGCCGCGGTCCACTCCGCCATGAACTCGGCGAGGGAGCGGGGCACGCCCAGCTCGGCGATCAAGCCGTCGACGTAGTCCTCCGGCGCGACGGGCACGTGCGGCACGGGCGCGCCGTGGACCTCGCTCAGCGCGGCGGCGATCTCGCGGAACGAGCCGGATTCGCTGCCGCTGAGCGTGTAGGTCGTGTTCTCGTGGCCGTCCTCGGTGAGCACCGCCGCGCTCGCCGCCGCCAGGTCGCGCCGCAGGGCCGGCGCCACCGCGCCCGCGCCGTCGGGCACCCGCACCCCGTTCCGGTAGGGGTCGGCCCCCAGGTTCGTGCCCAGCACGTCGAGGAAGATCGGCTGCCGCAGGACCGTCCAGGTCAACCCCGAGGCCTGCAACGCCTGTTCGGCGAAGACGTCCGAGTCCGTGACACCGGGCTGCCGGACGTCCGAGCCTTCGTCGCGCTGGACGGCCGTGAAGACCACGTGCTCGACCCCGGCCTGCTTCGCCGCGGCGATCGCGTTGAAGTGCTGCGCGTTCCGGTCGCTGAGCGCGACGGCCGAGACCAGCAGCAGCCGCTCCACCCCGGCGAAGGCCCGGACGAGCGACCCGTGGTCGAAGTAGTCGCCGCGGCGCACCTCGATGCCCCGCTCGGCCAGGTCCGCGGCGCGGGACGGGTCGCGGGCGAGCCCGACCAGCCGTTCCGCGGGCTGGCTGCGCAGCAGCTGGTGCAGGGCGGCCCGACCGAGATGGCCGGTCGCGCCGGTCACCATCAACTTTCCCATCGTTCCCGTCTCCTGTTTGGTGGTGATCGTTCGGTGGTGATCGTTCGGCGCGGGCCGAGCTCAGAACCTGATCACGGTCTTGCCGACCGTCCGCGCGCTCTCGACCAGTTCGTGGGCCCGCAGCATCGCCGCCGCGGTGCGGCCGTCCAGCACCGTGGTGGCGATGGGGCGCAACCGGCCCGCGACGACGTCCTGCACCAGCGCGGCGAGGATCCGGCCCTGCCCGTCGAGTCCGGCCGTGATCCGGCTGAACACCATCTCGGTGTGCAGCGACAGGGACTTGGCCGCGAGCGGCATCGGGTCGAGCGGGCCGGTCAGGTCGACGGCGGAGAGGTGGCCGAACGGCCGCAGCACCTCCGCGATCCAGCCGAGGTTGCCCGCGGTGCCCGCGGTGGACAGCACCAGGTCGACGCGGTCGATCCCGGCGGCGCGGAGCTGGGCGGGCACGTCCCCGGTGTGGTCGACGACCACGTCCGCGCCCATCGCCGTGCACCATTCGCGCGATTCCGGGCGCGAGGCCGTGGTCGCGACCAGCGCGGACGTCCTGCTCTTCAGCAGCCGCGTCGCCAGCGTGCCCACCCCGCCGGCACCGCCGACGACCAGCACGCGGTCGATTCCCGCTGCCAGGTCGTCGTGCTCGCGGAACAGCGCCTCCCACGCCGTGAGGCCGGCGATGGGCAGCGACGCGGCGTCGGCGAAGGGCAATTCGTCCGGGATCAGCGCCACCACCCGGTGGTCCACCGCGACCCGTTCCGCCCAGGCGCCGTCGCGCGCCATGTCCCCGGTGCCCAGGACGCGGTCGCCGACCGCGAAGCCCGCGGTGGCCGGTCCCACGGCGCGCACGACCCCGGCGAATTCCCAGCCCAGGACGAGCCGTCCACCGGTTTCGGCGCTGCGGGTCCGCCGGACGGCCGCCTCACCCGGGTTGATCCCGACGGCGTGGACCTCCACGAGCAGGTCCGCGTCCCGCAGCCGCGGTTCGGCGACCTCGACCGGCTCGATCGCGAACGCGTCCAGCGGATGGGCCTGCCGGTAGGCGAGTGCCTGCATCAGCTCCCCCTCAACCCTGCTTGAGCGCGTGCAGCGCGGACAGCGGACCGCCGACCTGCATCAGCCGGCCGCCGTCGCGCAGCGCCCCGATGTCCACCGGCGCGAACCCGATCTCGTCCGCGACCGCGTGGAAATCGGCCTTCGCGGCCGCGTCGTCCCCGGCGTAGAAGAGCAGCCGACGGCCTTCCGGGTGCCGGGGGTCGGGAGCGATGTGCTCGGCGAACAGCGTGTTGAACGCCTTGACCACCCGCGCGCCCGGCGCGTGCCGGGCGACGAACTCGCTGCCCGTGTCCGCACCGAGGTCGACGAGGTCAGCGGGCGTCACGCCGGTCATCTGGTTGGTCGTGTCGACCAGGATCCGGCCGTTCCACGCGGGCAGTTCCGCCAGTGCGGCGGGGATGTCCGACCACCGCACGGCGAGGAACACCACGTCGGCCGCGGCCGCTTCCGCGACGGTGCCCGCGGTGGCCGACGGGCCCAGCCGTGCCACGACACCGCGCAGCGAGGCCGGACCGCGGCCGTTGCTGAGGACGACGCGATGGCCTGCCGCGACGAGGTGACCGGCGATGGCCTGCCCGATGGCGCCGGCTCCGATGGTTCCGAAGTGCACGAGTCCTCCCGGAGCGCGTGGGGCGTGCGGCCCCACCAGTTTTTGATGACGATCGCCATCAAAATTAATGATGACGATCCGCATCAATACTTGTCAAGGCACGTCGAGCTCGTTTTGATGACGGGTATCATCGACCGGGCGACATGCCGACCGGGGCCGCGCGACACGGGCCCCGCGCGCCGAGGAGGCCCAGGTGCCACGCATCACGCAGGAGCAGAAGAAGCTCAACCGCGAACGGATCGTCGGCGCGGCGGGCGAAGGTTTCCGGCTGCGCGGCATCGACGGGATCGGCATCGACGAGCTGATGAAGGCCGCCGGGATGACGCACGGGGCGTTCTACAACCACTTCTCCTCGAAGGAGGACCTCGCGCTGGAGGTCTTCGCCCGCGGCTTCACCGACTCGCTGGCCGCGCTCGACGCCATCCGCGAGTCCCATCCCGGTGCCGCCGGCGCCGCCCTGGACGCCGTGGTCGAGCAGTACCTGACCGCCGACCACCGCGACCACCCGGAAACGGGCTGCGCCTCGGCCGCGCTGGCCGCCGACGCCGGACGCCACGGCGCCGCGGCCCAAGCCCAGTACCAGCGAGGACTCGCGGGCTACTTCGACACCATCACCGACCTGGTCCGCGAATCCGCGCACGAGGCCGGCACCGAACCGGACCCGGCGGAATCCCGCGAGCAGGCGGTCGCCCTGTTCTGCCAGCTCGTCGGCGCCCTGGTCGTCTCCCGCGCCGTCGCCGCGGCCGACCCCGAACTCTCCGAAGAAGTCCTCGCCGCCAACCGATCCCGGCTCACCGCGAACTGAGCTGATCTTGCAGCGGACCTCGTCGTTCTCCTGTCAGCGGCGCAGCCGCTGAGCCGCCGACCACGCACGCAGCCCGACCACCCGCGGGTTCTCAGCGGCTTCCTCGCGAGGACAGCGTTTTCTCCTGTGGCGGAGCCACCGGTGAAAACGATCCCGCAGCGAGGAAGCAGCTGAGGTTCCGCCACACCCGTGCTACACGGCAGAAGTGGAACGACTGGCAGTGAGGTTCCGCCGCCTCAGAGCTCCACGACTCGACCATCGTCAACCTGCAACCGCCGCGTCACGTGCACCGCGTCCAGCATCCGGCGGTCGTGCGTGACCAGCAGCAGGGTGCCGGTGTACGACGCCAGCGCCGACTCCAGCTGCTCGATCGCGGGCAGGTCCAGGTGGTTCGTCGGCTCGTCCAGCACCAGCAGGTTCACCCCGCGCGCCTGCAGCAGCGCCAGCGCCGCCCGCGTCCGCTCCCCCGGCGAGAGGGTGTCCGCCGGACGCAGCACGTGCGCGGCGACCAGCCCGAACTTCGCCAGCAGCGTGCGCACCTCGGCCGTCGGCCAGTCCGGCACCTGCGCGGCGAACGCGTCCAGCAGCGCCTCGCCGCCGAAGAACAGCCCGCGCGCCTGGTCCACCTCGCCGACCACCACGCCGGAGCCCAGCGCGGCACGGCCCTCGTCCGGCGCCACCCGGCCCAGCAGCGCGGCCAGCAACGTGGACTTCCCGGCGCCGTTCGCGCCGGTGATCGCCACCCGGTCCGCCCAGTCGACCTGCAGGTCCACCGGCCCCAGCGACCACGGGCCGCGGCGCAGCACCGCGCCGTGCAGGGTCGCCACCACCGAGCCGGAGCGGGGCGCGGCGGCGATGCTCATCCGCAGCTCCCACTCCTTGCGGGGTTCCTCCACCACGTCGAGGCGTTCGATCAGGCGCTCGGTCTGCCGCGCCTTCGCCGCCTGCTTCTCGGTGGCCTCGCTGCGGAACTTGCGGCCCACCTTGTCGTTGTCGGAGGCCTTGCGGCGGGCGTTCTTCACGCCCTTCTCCATCCACGAGCGCTGCGAGCGGGCCCGGGACTCCAGCGCGGCGCGGGTGTCGGCGTACTCGTCGTACTGCTCGCGGGCGTGCCTGCGCGCGACCTCGCGCTCCTCCAGGTAGGCCGCGTAACCGCCGCCGAACGAGCGCACCTGCTGCTGCGCCAGGTCCAGCTCCACAACCCGGGTGACGGTGCGCGCCAGGAACTCGCGGTCGTGGCTGACCAGCACCGTTCCCGCGCGCAGCTCGGCGACGAAGCGCTCCAGCCGTTCCAGGCCGCCCAGGTCCAGGTCGTTCGTCGGCTCGTCGAGCAGGAACACGTCGTAGCGGCTCAGCAACAGCGACGCCATGCCCGCGCGGGCCGCCTGGCCGCCGGACAGGCTCGTCATCGGCTGTTCCAGCGCCGCGTCCAAGCCGATCTCGGTGACCACGTCCTCGGCGCGCTCGGCGAGGTCGGCGCCGCCCAGCGCCAGCCAGCGGTCCAGCGCGGTGCTGTAGGCGTCGTCCGAACCCGCCGCGCCCTCGGTGAGCGCCTCCGTCGCCGCGTCCAGCTCGCGCTGCGCGGCCGCCACCCCGGTGCGCCGCGCCAGGAACGCCTGCACCGACTCGCCGGGGTTCCGGTCCGGTTCCTGCGGCAGGTAGCCGATCGTCGCCGTCGGCGGGCTCAGCCGCACCGAGCCGTCCGTCGCGGGCGCCAGTCCGGCCAGCATCCGCAGCAGCGTCGACTTGCCCGCGCCGTTCACCCCGACCAGGCCCACCACGTCGCCAGGGGCGACGACCAGATCCAGGCCGGAGAACAGGACGCGCTCGCCGTGACCTGCGGCGAGCCCCTTCGCGACGAGTGTGGCGCTCATAAGGACTGCGATCCTAATCCCCGCTCATCGGGGGTCCGCGCCCTCGCCCCGCGCAGGGCCCCACCGCCGGGCGGGACTACGCGGTCCGGCCGAGGACGGTGCCGTGGGGGACGCCGTCGAGCGCCTTCTCGAACTGCTCCAGGACGTCGGCCAGCGGGCCGGAGCTGTCCTCGTGGATCGCCAGGTCGTCGCCGGTGACGGTCAGGTGCTTGTCGATGAGGAAGAAGCTCTGCACCACGTGCCGCGCGCCCAGCGAGCTCACCACCGGGCGCAGCCCGTAGTCCAGCGCCAGCACGTGCGCCAGGCTGCCGCCGGTGGCCAGCGGCAGCACCGCCTTGCCGGTGAACCCGAACTGCGGCAGCAGGTCCAGGAACACCTTGAGCAGCCCGGAGTAGGCGGCCTTGTACGTCGGCGTCGCGAGCACGATGCCGTCGACGCGGCCGACCTTCGCCACCGCTTCCGCGATCTCCGGGTGGGCGGTGTCCGCGCTCAGCAGCGCCTCGGCGGGCAGGGTGCGCAGCCGCAGGTGCTCGGCGCGGCGTCCCGACGCGGTGAGCCTGCGGGCCAGGTGCTCGGCGACGCGTTCGGTCTTGGAGGTCTTCGAGGGGCTGCCGGAAATGACCAGGACGGTGGACACGCGCGTTCTCCTCACGGAAGTGACCGGTGATTCGAGGTGGGAATCGAGCCGGGGCAGTCCACAGTGGAGTGATCAGTCATCCGCGGTGGGGCGCCACGACCGGCTCAGCTGCGGGAACGACACCCCTGCGCCGCGACACGCAGCAGATCCACGTGGCGTCGCTTGGTGAACAGGGCCGGGAGCACGGAACCATCGCAACACCGGCTCGAACGGGGTGTCAACCAGCCGGGACGGGAATCCCAACTCGCGGAACCGGGAATGCCGCCGCCCGGCACGCCCTCCGGCCGGGCAGTCGATCAGTCCGCCGCGCCCCGGCTCAGCCGGGCCAGCCGCCGCGGCGTCGGCCACTTCACGTGCGACGCCCAGCCGAACCGCTCGAACAACCAGATCACCCGGGCCGAGACGTCGATCTGCCCGCGCTGCACGCCGTGCCGCGCGCACGTCGGATCCGCGTGGTGCAGGTTGTGCCACGACTCACCCATGCTCAGCAGCGCCAGCGGCCAGAAGTTCGCCGCCTTGTCCCGGCTCTTGAACGGTCGCTCCCCGATCAGGTGGCAGATCGAGTTCACCGACCACGTCACGTGGTGCAGGAACGCCACCCGCACCAGCCCAGCCCAGAAGAACGCCGTCCACGCCCCCCACCAGGTGCCCGTCACCGCGCCGCCCAGCACCGCGGGCAGCAGCAACGTCAGCAGCGTCAGCGGCCCGAACAACCGGTGCACCAGCACGATGTCCCGGTCGGCCATCAAGTCCGGCGCGAACCGCTCCCGGTTCGTCAGATCCCGCTCGAAGAGCCACCCCATGTGCGCGTGCCAGAACCCGCGCGCCAACGCCCACGGCGACGTGCCGAACGCCCACGGCGAATGCGGATCGCCCTCCCGGTCCGAGAACGCGTGGTGCCTGCGGTGGTCCGCCACCCAGTGCATCACCGGGCCCTGCACCGACATGCTGCCCGCCACCGCCAGCGCGACCCGCAGCCAGCGCTTCGCCCGGAACGCGCCGTGCGTGAAGTACCGGTGGAAGCCCACCGTCACCCCGAGGATCGTGAACACGTAGAAGCCGGCCGCCAACCCCACGTCCCACCAGCTCAGCCCCCAGCCCCACGCCAGCGGCACCGCGGCCAGCAGCGCCAGGAACGGCAGCAGGATGAACACGTACACCGACAGCTGCGGCGCCCAACCCCGGCGCCCGGCCAGCAGCGGAGCCCGTTCCTGGTGGGCGGTGGATTCGGTGGTGACCATCGCGCGAGAACCTCGAATCTGGCGGGAGCTGGGACCGTGCGCTCCACGTTCCAGGTACCCGCGCCGCCCGGCAACGAACCGCACCCCACGCCGCGATGAACTTCGCCTGATCAGGGCGAATCCGGGGCGGTGGGGTTCAGCGCGTCACCACCTGGGCGAGGACCATCGCGAACGCGTCCCGGTCCACCGCGGCCGGTTCCGCCGCCAGCCACTCCCCGATCTCGCGGACGAAGCCCTCCGGGGTCAGCGGCTCCACCGGCGCCTCCGCGTCCGACTCGCCGACGCTCACCTCGCCGGCCCGGTTCGGGTACAGCAGCAGCACGCCGCGCACCTCGACCTCCGGCAGCAGCGCCTCGAACGCCGCGACGCCCTCGCCGAGCCGGGTGGTGCCGCCGCGGAACACGTGGCCGTTGCGCCACACCTCGCCGTCCTCGTCCACCTCGTAGTGGCCGGGCAGCCACCGCTTCGACTCGACCAGCACCAGCCGCCTGCCGCAGAGCACCGCGTGGTCGACGTCCGCGAACACCGAACCCGGCCAGGCCACGCCGTGGAAGATCCGCGCCCCCGGCAGCCGCGTGAGGTGGTCGGCCAGCAACTCCGCGGACCGCTGCTTGACCACCGCGTCCGCGGCGACCTCCTCCTCGGCGGTGCCGCCGAACACCCGGCCCCGGTTCTCCGCCTCGAACAACCGGTCCGTGCGGTGCGCCTCCAGCAGGCGGCGCAGCAGCACCAGCACCACCACCCCAGCCGAGACCAGCAGCGCCAGCCACACGCCCAGCAACACCCCGCTCAGCCCCACCAGCAGGCCGGCCGCCGCCAGCAGCACCCAGCCGCCCGCCATCGCCAGCGCCGCCGTCCGGTCCGGCGCGGTGACCGGCAGGTACACCACCCGCTCCGCCGGGTCCACCTCGTCCCACCACGGGATGTCCGCGGGACTGAGGTCCGGGGCGGCCGGGGCGAAGTCCGGGTCGTCGCCGAAGTCGCGGCGCTGCCCCGGCCGGTACACCCAGCGCCGGGACGGCGTGCGCTTGGGTCCCGGCCGCGGCTCCTGCTGCTCCTCCTCGCCGTCACCACCGCCGTCGTAGTCGGCGCGGCGCACCGGGTCGTTGAGCGTCTCGTACGCCTGCTGCAACAACCGGAAGGTGCCCGCGGTGCCGCCGACGTCCGGGTGCATGGTCCGCGCCAACGTCCGGTACGCGGATTTGATCTCGGCGCTGGACGCCGAGCGCTCCACGCCCAGCAGCTCGTAGTAGTCGACCCCGCGCACGAAACTCCGTCCACCGTAAGCGATCGGCCGGCCACGACCGCGCGGACATGATAAGTGCACGGGCCCGTTCAAGATCAGCCAGTCGGCCCCTCCGGGCCGCGTTGCGCGACCGGTTCGGCTAACCGGGTGACGACCGCAGCCGCCACGCCAGCACCCCGCCCAGCGCCAACGGCAACCAGAACACGAACACCCGGAACACCAGCACCGCCGCCGCCGACACGCCCACCGGGATCCCGTACGACGCCAGCGCCGCGGCCGCGCCGACCTCCACGAACCCCACCCCGCCCGGCAGCACGCCGACGATCCCGAACAACGTCGACACCGCGTACGCGACCAGCGCCACCAGCGGCCGGTCCCCGGCGCCCACCGCCACCATCGACGCCCACAGCACCGCCGCGCCCAGCACGTCGATCAGCACCGCGAAGCACACCGCGGGCAGCGCCGTCCACGGCCGGGCGCGGATCGCCGCCACCGCCGCGTAGAAGTCGTCCGCGGCCTCGGTGTCCCGCGCCCGGGGCTCGCGGCGCAGCACCCGGTCCAGCAACCGCCCCGGCCACGCCCACACCCGGCGCAGCACCTCCCGGCTGCGCACCGCCGCCACCAGCGCCACCACCCTGGCCAGCAGCCCGGCGGAGAACAGCACGGTGGCGACGACCTCCGCGCGCTCCAGCCTGCCGTCCCAGCACACCACCGCCAGGCCCGCCGCCAGCGTCACCACGAAACCCACCTCGGCGGTCTGCGCGGCCGCCAGGTAGGCACCCGTGACGCGCCCCTGGTCGCCCGTCCCGCGCCCGCGGGCGTGCAACGAGAACGCCGCCACACCCGCCACGTTCCCCGACTTCACCGCCAGGTTCAGCGCGATCGACGCCACCGTCACCGGCAGCAGCCCCGCGAACTCGTGGTAGCCGCCCGCCCCCGTGACGCGCCGCGCCGCCACGTGCAGCAGTACCCAGTTCGCGATCCACACCAGCAGCACTCCCGCACCGACCGCCAGCCACCGCGGGTCCGCGTCCCGCAACGCCCGGCCGGCCGCGGGCAGCTCGTGGCGGTTCGCCCACACCAGCGCGGCGACCGCCGCCACCACCAGCAGCGCCGCCGCGACCCGGAGCCGACGGGAAGGCACCGGGTCAGGGTGTCAGCAGCGCCGGTCGGGTGCCGAACGACCGGAACGTGCGCGGCGTCCACCTCAACCCGGCACCGAGGTGCCCGCGACGCGATGGGCGCGGAGCTCGGGACGAGGGGCGTCGCGATGCCCGGGCGAGGCGCCCGGAACGATCACGAAACGTGTCGGGCATCGCGCGGTTCCCCCACCGTCCCGGTGAAACCACTGCCCCTGTTCAGCGATCTCGGTGCGCGGCGCCGCGTCGGCGTGTCGCGTCCCGCTTCCGCCGAGCGCGGGTCACCCGCCGCTTGGTGTCGCGCAGGCGGTCCGTCAGCTCCTCCAGCTCGGCGCGGAGCTCGTCCCGGCGGCGTTCCAGCCGGTCCCGGTCCTGCTCGGCCCGGCGGAGGTCGTCCTCGGCCCAGCGCTGCTCGTCCTCGGACCGGCGCTGGTCCTCCCCGGACCGGCGCTGCTCGTCCCCGGACCGGCGCTTGTCGTCCTCGGACCGGCGCTGGTCCTGCCCGGCCTGCCGCGTCGGGTCGGCCGGGTCCGCCGTGCTCCGCGTCGAAGTCGCCCGGTCGGACGCCCGCCGCTGCGGGCGCGAGGCACGTTCCGAACCGGTACCACCGGCTTCCTCCCGATCCGCCGTGGTGCCGGTGTCCGCGCCGGAGGACGGCCGGTTCGCGGAGCCGCCCCGGGCGCGGTGCTCGACCCGCGGAGTCCGGCTCGGTCCCGTACGGCGTCCGCGGTGGCGTGGCGCGGCGCGTTCCTCGGGGGCAGCGTCGACGTCGTCGCGGCCGGCCTCCGCCGCGGAATCCGCGGGGACGGCCTCGGCCGATCCGCCCCGCGATGGTGCGCGCTTCGAGGCCGGCCGCTTCGTGCCGCCCTCCGCCGCGCCGCGCTCCGGGGTGGTCTCCTCCGCCGGAACGCCCTTCGCCCGGCGCCCCGTCCGGCCGCCGCGCTTCGGCGCGGGTTCCTCCGCCGGGCGGTCCTGCGCCGCGCCGCCCCGCCTCTTCCGGGTGCCCGTCGTCCGGTCCTGATCACCGGCCGCGCGGTCCGCGGTGCGGGCGTCCGGCCGATCCGCCGCCGCGTCCCGCGCTCCTCCCGAACCGGACCGCCCCTCGGTCCGGCGCGGGGCACCCGCGGTCCCCTGGCGGTCGGCGGCGCGCTGCGCACCGCCGCGTCGCGGACCGGTTCCGCCTCGGTGCCGTGCCGTGGTGCTGCGCATCGCCGCCACGGACAGCTCGTCCAAGCCGAACCCGCTGTGCTCCAGTGCGCCGCTGAGCGTGCCCGCCCGGACCCGGCGCGCCGACTCCGGTTCGGCGACGGCCGCCGCGAACGTGCTCTCCACCTGCCTGCGGGCCTGTTCCGCCAGCTGCTTGCCGCCGCGCTCCACCACCTGCGCCGAGCGCGCCGTCAGGTCCGCGACGAGGTCCGCGCGCCGCCGGCCCAGGCGCCGGATCTCCTCCCCCCGCAGTTCGCGTTGCGCCGCGCGCAACTCGTCGCCCAGCTCGACCAGTTCCGCGACGCGACGCGGGTGCTCGGCGGCCACCCGGTTCACCGCCCACGCCGCGGTCGTCGGCTTGCGCAACCCACCGATCGACCGAGCGAGCTCCTCGTCACCGGCCTCCCGGGCGGCCCGCACCCGCTCGTTGCGAACAGCCACGAACTCCGCCGGATCCCCCTGGTAGAGCTCCTGCAGCAGCTCCTCGGACACCTGCTCACCGGCCATCAGCCCAGCCCAGCACGCGTCCCGCCGACGCGCACCCGAACCCGAGGCGTGGTGCCGGGCCCGACGGGGAACCCCACCGGTATGACGACCGCTCTGCAACGTCCCCGGAACGGGGCTCTCATCGCCGGGGTGTGCGCGGGGATCGCGCAGCGCTTCGGCTGGAACGTCGGTCTGGTCCGGCTGCTGTTCGTGGTCTCCTGCATCCTGCCCGGACCACAGTTCTTGATCTACGTGGCGCTGTGGGTCGTGATGCCCAAGCAATGAGCAACCCGCGGTCCGGGCACCACCGGTGACCTGGCCCGGAACGCGAAAAACCCGCTGACTCTGGAGTCAGCGGGCCTTTCCACGCGGATGGCCGAGGCGGCGAACCGCCCCTCCCTTGTGGCCATCCGGAACAGCCGTGCTCGGCCTAGGTGGCGCCCTGGGACCGGCACGGCCAGCTCATCGCCGGCGCACCGTGCTGCCGTCCACGGTAACCGCTACGGGTGACGAAAGCCCAGGACTCGCGGCACTTCACCGCACCGGAACCGGACGTTCCGCGGAAATCGGGTGCTCCGCGGGATCCTCCCGGGCCGCTCCGGCGCTCGCACCGGGTCGGCGGGGCGGTGCCGACCTCGCCGCGCGTGCGGGAGCCCGCACCGTGCCGTGCCGGGCCGCCGGCCCGGGCCGCCCCGTCAACCCATCCCGGGCGCACCGGCACCGGGACGTCGGCAGCACGATCGGCGGGCCGCGCTCCGCGACCAAGGCTTCAACGGCACCATGACCGTGTTCGCGAGGGCGAGCACGAGAGCCCGCGGATCCTCGGTGTTCGTGGGGAGGAAGGCCGCCGAGCACTCGGCCCGACGGTGAGGACGGAGAGCGATGGTTCCGGACGACGAGCAGGCGGAACTCGCCGGGACGCGCAGGGCGAAGCGGTTCGTCCTGCTGGTGGCGGCCGTCTCGGCGCTCGGCGGCGCGCTGTTCGGCTACGACACCGGGGTGATCTCCGGGGCGCTGCTGTTCATGACCCCGCACTTCGGTCTGACGCCGTTCCTGGAAGGCCTGGTGACCAGCGCGCTGCTGCTGGGCGCCGCCGCGGGCGCGCTGGCCGGCGGCCGGATCGCGGACCGGGCCGGTCGGCGGCCGATGCTGATCGGGTCGGCCGTGGTGTTCGTGGTGGGCACGCTCGGTTCGGCGCTGACCCCGGACGTGCCGGTGCTGGTGCTCTCCCGCGTGGTGCTGGGGCTGGCGGTCGGTGCGGCCTCGGTGGTGGTGCCGCTGTACATCTCCGAGATGGCTCCGGCGCGCGTGCGGGGCAGGCTGGTCACGTTCAACGGCCTGATGATCGTGACCGGGCAGCTGCTGGCGTACGTGGTGAACGCGCTGCTGGCGGAAGCCGGGGCGTGGCGCTGGATGCTCGGGCTCGCGACCATCCCCGCGGTGCTGCTGGGCGTGGGCATGCTGTTCCTGCCGGACAGCCCGCGGTGGTACGCGGGCCAGCAGCGGCTGGAGCAGGCCCGCGCCGTGCTGCACCGCGGCCGGTCGCCCGAGGAGGCCGAGCGGGAGCTCGCGCAGATCACCGCCGCCCACGAGCAGCGGGCGACCGGCCGGGGCTGGCGCGAGCTGCGCTCGAAGTGGCTGCGCCGGGTGTTCTTCATCGGCATCGGGCTGGCGGTGCTGCAGCAGATCACCGGCGTCAACACGATCGTCTACTTCGCGCCGATGCTGCTGGCCCGGACCGGGCTGGGCGAGGTCGCCTCCATCGCGGCGACCATCTCGATCGGCGTGATCTCGGTGCTGGCGGCGGTGGTCGGGCTGCTGCTGATGGACCGGGTCGGTCGGCGACCGCTGCTGATCACCGGGCAGGCCGGGGTGACGAGCTGCCTGGTGCTGCTGGGCCTGGCGTTCCTGCTCCCGGCCGGCGGCAACCGCGCGGGCTACGCGATCTTGGCGATCATGGTGGTGTACATGGCCTTCCAGCAGAGCAGCGTGAGCACGGTGACCTGGCTGATGATCACCGAGCTGTTCCCGCTGCGGATCCGCGGCTTCGCGATGGGCGTGGCGGTCCTGGTGCTGTGGCTGACGAACTTCGCGGTGGCGCTGGTGTTCCCGCCGATGGTGGCGGCGATCGGGGGCAGCGCCACGTTCTGGGTGTTCGCCGCGCTCAACGTCGGCGCGCTGGTGTTCAGCGTGCGGCTGGTCCCGGAGACCAGGGGGCGCAGCCTGGAGGAGCTCGAAACGGACCTGCGGCGCCCGGCGACCGCGGCGGGGGCCCGCGGCTGATCGGGCGGTGCCGGCGCACCGCCGCGAGCCCGGCCGGACGGCCCGGTGGCGTGGTTCGCGGCCGCGGGCACGTCGTTCGGCGATCAGCGCGGAACTCCCGGCGCACGACCGCTTTCACCGGGCCGCCCCGTGCGGTATGCAGGGCGCGTGACGAATGTGGTGCTGGGGCCGATCCTCCGCTACACCGATGACACCTCGGCGACGGTGTGGCTGGAACTGGACGAGGCCTGCACGGTCGAGGTGCTCGGCACCACGGCCGCGACGTTCCAGGTCGGCGGGCACCACTACGCGCTGGTCGCGGTGCGCGGGCTGCGGCCGGGCACCTCGACCCCCTACGACGTGCGGGTGGGCGGTGCCGTGCTGTGGCCCGCCGCGGGCGACACCCATCCGCCGAGCAGGATCCGCACGGTGCCGCCCGCCGCCAAGGCGCGGCTGCTGTTCGGCTCCTGCCGGTTCGGCCCGACCGAGGACGCGGGCCGCCGCCGAGCACTGGGGCCGGACGCGCTGGAGTCCTGCGCCCGCAGGCTGATGGACACCCCGGAGCGGGACTGGCCGCACGCGATGCTGTTCCTCGGCGACCAGGTGTACGCCGACCAGACCGCACCGCAGGTGCAGCGGGAGATCGCGGCGCACCGCGACCTCACCGAGCCGCCCGGCGAGGAGATCGTCGACTTCCAGGAGTACGCGGTCCTGTACCGGCACGCCTGGGGCGATCCGCTGGTGCGCTGGCTGCTGTCCACCGTGCCCAGCATGATGATCTTCGACGATCACGACGTCCGGGACGACTGGAACACCTCGCTGGAGTGGCGCACCGCGATGGCCGCGCAGCCCTGGTGGCGGGAACGCCTGCTCGGCGCCCTCGTCGGCTACTGGGTGTACCAGCACATCGGCAACCTCTCCCCGGACGACCTGGACGCGGACCCCACCTACCGGGCGGTGCTCGCCGCGGGTCGCGCCGGGGACGCGCTACCGGTGCTGCGCGAGTTCGCCGCGGCCGCCGACACCGAGCTGCGCACCCCGGGCACCGCGGACGAGGTCGGCGGTCCGCGCGGCCGGTACAAGGACGTGCGGTGGAGCTACCGGCGAGACCTGGGCGCGCTGCGGCTGATCGTGCTGGACACCCGGGCGGGCCGGATCCTGGAGGGCGGCAGCCGGGCGATGCTCTCGGACGTCGACTTCGACTGGCTGCGCACCCAGTTGCGGCTCGATCCGGCGCACGGCTCGCGACCGGAGCACGCCCGCGCCACCGGGAGCGGCGGCCCGGCGGCGATCGGGGGCGGTGCCGCGACGGCGAGCGGTGCGGGATCGACGCACGGCCTCGACACCCGGCGGGACGGACCCGGCCCGGCCGACGAGTCCCGGCGCGGCGGCGGGGCGAACGCCTCCGGGCGGGCCGCGGAGCCATCGGAACACGTCGTGATCGCCTCCTCGTTGCCCTGGCTGCTCCCGCACGCGGTGCACCACCTGCAGGCGTGGAACGAGGCCGCGTGCACCGATCGCGGCCGGTGGCCGAAGCTCGCCGAACGGGCGCGGCAGGCGGGCGACCTGGAGCACTGGGCCGCGTTCGGCGAGTCCTTCGACCGGCTCGCCGAGCTGCTGCGGGCCGCCGCGGACCGGCCCGGCTCCGCCTCGGTGTCCGTGCTGTCCGGGGACGTGCACCACAGCTACGTCGCCGAAGCGGCGTACGCCCCGGCGACCCGGTCCCGGGTCGTGCAGGTGACGTGCTCCCCGCTGCACAACGCCGCTCCCCCGCACCTGGTGGCACCGCTGCGGATGGCGTGGGCGCGGCCGTTGGCCGCGCTGTTCCGCGCGTTGGGCAGGCGGCTCGGAGTGCCGCCGCTGCCGCTGACCTGGCGGAAGACGGCGGGACCGTACTTCGGCAACGCGGTCGGCGTGCTCGACGCCGACGGCGAGCACGCGGTGGTGGCGTTGCAGCGCGCCGACGAGGACGGCGGCCTCACCACGATCCACCGCTCCCGCCTGTCCTGACCGCACCCCGGATCCGCTCCGGGTGGCGGGCCCGCCGGGAACCGGCGAGCGGCGGCCCACCCGGGCAGCGGACCGCCGCGGGTCCTCCGCGGTCTCCTCGTGGGGGAAGCGCTCTCCCCCGCCGCGGAGCCGACGGAGAGGTCCCGCGGCGGAGCCGAGGTTCCGCGCTAGACCGCCGGAGCGAAACTCAGCCGATCGCGGATTCGACGACCGGCAGATAACCCTCCGCGTGCCCGGTCACGTTGGGGTGGAAGGATTCCTGCAACGGCGTGCTCGGCCCGTTGATCCACTCCGGGTCGCCGCAGACGCCGTGGCCGTCGAAGGCGCTGCGCGGGTCGGCGTAGGTGAACCCGGCGGCTTCGGCCCGTTCGGAGATGACCTCGGCGAGCACGTCGGCGCCCTTGTTGATGCGCTCGCGCTTGGTCTCGGTGAACCCGGGGATGCCGCAGTCGCCGGTCGAGTTGATGCGCGGGTAGCCGACGACCACGATCTCGGCGTTGGGCGCGGCGGCGCGGATGCCCTCGTAGGTGGCGTCGAGCTTGGCGGGCAGTTCGTCGCGGGTGGCGGCCTCCCCGTCGCCGACGGCGGAGTCGCAGTTCTCGTCGGTGCCGAGCAGGCAGCCTTGGATCACGTCGGCGAACCCGATGTCGTTGCCGCCGATCTGCACCGTGACCAGGGTGGTGTCGGCGCTCAGCGAGCCGAGCTGGTCGGCGTTGAGGTCGTCGGTGGTCGCTCCGGAGCAGGCGTCGAAGCTGAAGGTGGCCGCGCCGTGCGCGTCGGCCCACAGCTGCGGGTAGGCCTTGGGGCTGCGCAGGCAGTCCCCGCTGTCCTCGAAGTAGTCCCTGGTCCCGGTGCCGGAGGCGAACGAGTCGCCGAGCGCCGCGTAGTTCTCGTCCGCTTGCGCGGCGTGCGCCGTCCCGGCGGTGAGAGACGTTCCGATGACGACGGTCGCTGCGACGGCACGCGCGACTCCCCGAATGTGACGCATGGATCCTCCGAACGAAGTCCTCGACCCCAGAACGCGAATGTCCCGGCCGAGATCGATTGAACGTCCCGAATGGACCACATGCGCCGCGTTGGCGAATTGACGCCACGCGAATTCCGGCCGAATCATTCGGATCTCACCCGATATTGGCGGACGCTTCCCCGATCAGGAGCAATCACCGGAATTTCGACTACTCAGCGCCGCCGAAACCCGGATCGCGATCGACTCTTCCGGCGGTGCCCGAATCAGGCGGAACCTGCTCCAGCGAATCGAGCGATCTGCCCGCGGAATCCGGCATGCCGACCAGCCCGATGACGGCGAACAGCACCAGCAGGACCATCATGATCACGGCCATTCCCGGCACCCCGAAATCGGATTCGATCATGGCGGGGACCACGAAGCTCCAGACCCCGAGGACGATGCGGGCGAACGCGAACGTGACGCCCTGCGCGGTGGCGCGCAGCATCGTCGGGAACATCTCCTGCGACCAGAGCTTGTAGAACGATTCCCCGGCGAGCACGGCGCCGACGCCGAACAGCGCCACGTTCGCGACCGCCACCCCGACTCCGATCGGCAGCACCGCGAAGCAGCCGAACGCGGCGATCTGCAGCACGGCGCCGATCGCGAACAGCGGTCTCCGCCGGGCGCCGTCGGCCAGCGGCATGAACACCAGCACCACGGCGAGCAGCGTCACCAGCGAGTTGAACGCCTGGATGGCCACGCTGGTCGCCCGGTCCACACCACCGGCGTGGACCAGCAGGTACGGCAGGAACGCGCCGTTGGTCCCCGCGACGGTGTTCCACAGCGCGTAGAGCCCGCCGGTGAACAGCAGCGCCCGCAGGTTCCGCCCGGTGATCAGGTCCCGCAGCCGCCCGGCGGCGAGCGGGTTCCCGCCGTCGCGGGCCGCGCGCCGGGCCCGCGTCCAGCGCGCCGATTCGACCATGCCGCGGCGCAGGTACCAGGTGACGAGGGCGACGACGGCCAGGTGCGCGAACACGATCCGCACGCCCAGCACCCCGAGCGGGGCGAGCGCGAACGCCAGCAGCAACGTGACCAGCGGCCCGAGGCACCACGCCACCTGGGTCAGCCCGATCAGCCTGCCGCGGGACCGGCCGGGGGCGAACTCGGCGACCAGCGCCAGCGAGGTCGGCAGGTCGGCGCCGACGGCGAGCCCGACGAGGACGTAGCCGAGGAACAGCATCGGCAGGTTGACGGCGCACACGATCCACAGCACGCCGAAGGCGAACACGAGCAGGTCCCACGCGTAGATCCGCTTGCGGCCGAACCGGTCGCCGAGCCTGCCGCCGATGAGCGCGCCGACGGCCGCGGAGATCGCGTTGGAGCTGAACGCGGTGAGCAGTCCGACGGTGGTGGAGTCGAGCCCGAGGAACGCTTCCCACAGCGGGAGCCCGGCCGCGGCGGCCACGATGGACCCGGCGTCGATGTAGGACGCCATGGACGCGAGCACCGCCCACTTCCACTGCCTGCGAGTCGGTTCCGCCGCGTCCGGATCGAGTCCCGCCCCGGTGGTCTCCATGGCACTCCCCGTCCGCCGCCGGTGCCCGCGCCCCGCCGGGCGGGCACCGGTGCCGCACGGTCTACCGAACCGGCCGGGCGGCGGGGAACCTCCGTCCGTGCGGTTCCGCGCACCCGCGACGTCCGATCCGGACGAAGCACCCGCCCGGCCCGTCCAGGAACCCGCCGGCCGGTCGTGCCGGTTCCTCGTCAGCGGCACAGCCGCTGAGCGGCCGGACCACCCGCGGGTGCTCAGCGGTTCCCCCGCGAGATCCGCCGTGCACGGACCGGTGCATCGGCGATCGCGGCCGCCCCGGGAAGGCGGGCAGCACCGCTGAGGTCGCGCCACCCCGACAGGAGCAGGGCGGCTCAGCGGGCTTCGGGGAGGCTGGACCTGCGCACCACGAGTTCGGGTTCGTAGATCACCTGCTGGTGGGCGTGCTCGGCGCCCGGGTCGGATTCGGCGAGCACCAGTTCGGCCGCTTTGCGCCCGATGCGGAACGCGGGCTGGCGCACCGAGGTCAGCGGTACGGCGGCCGCGGCGGCGAACTCGATGTCGTCGTAGCCGACCAGCGCGATGTCCTCCGGCACCCGCACCCCGGCGGCGAACAGGGCTTGCAGCAGGCCGAGGGCGAGCAGGTCGTTGGCGCAGAACACCGCGCTCGGCCGGGTCGGCAGGCCGAGCAGCCGGGCGCCCGCGTCCCGGCCGGAGGCCACGTCCAGCGCGGGCACCTCCAGCACGCTGAGCGCGTCGTCGTCGAGCCCGTGCTCGTGCAGCGCGGTGCGCGCGCCGGTGCGCCGGTCGAGGCACTGGGTCAGCGAACCGGGCCCGGTGACGAAGCCGATGCTGCGGTGCCCGCGCTCCAGCAGGTGGCGCACGGCGAGCGCTCCGCCCGCCACGTCGTCCACCGCGACCGAGCACGCCTGCCCGCTGTCGACCTTGCGGTCCACCAGCACCGACGGAATCCCCTGCCGCCGCAGCGAATCGAGGTTGGCGCCGCTGACGTCGGACGGGGTGACGAGCACGCCGCGGACCCGCTGCTCGGCGAACAGCGACAGGTACAACGCTTCGGCTTCCGGGTCCTGCCCGGAGTTGCACAGCATCACGCCGAGCCCCTCATCGCGGGCGGCGGCCTCCACGCCGCGCGCCACGTCGACGAAGAACGGATTCCCCATGTCCAGCACCAGCAGCGCGAGGATGCGGCTGTGCCCGGCGCGGAGCTGCCGGGCGGATTCGCTGCGGACGTAGCCGAGTTCGTCGATCACCGACAGCACCCGGGCCCTGGTGGTGACCGAGACCCGGTCCGGCCGGTTGAGCGAGTTGGACACGGTGGCCACCGAAACTCCGGCGCGTTCGGCAACGTCCTTGATGCTGACCATGCCTCCAGGGTGCCCGGTGCGGCCGCCGCGCACCGAAGTGGCCTCATCGCCACCGATCCCCGGCGGCCGCCGCGCGCGGGCGGTGCGATCGCGGCGACCGGCGGCCGCACCGGGGCGGGAGTCACCCGCTCCCGGCGGGGACGGCCGTGCGGTCAGAGCGCCCCGGCCGCGGGCCGCACCACGATCTCGCTGACGTCGACCTCCGCCGGTTGCTCGACGGCGAACGCGATGGAGTCGGCGACCGCGGACGCCGGGATGCTGATGGACCGGAAGCTGCGCATCACCTCCCGCGCGGATTCGTCGGTGATGGTCCCGGCGAGCTCGGATTCGACGACACCGGGCGAGACGACGCTGACCCGGATGCCGCCGTCGGATTCCTGGCGCAGCCCTTCGGAGATCGCGCGCACGGCGAACTTGGTGGCGCAGTACACGGCGGCGGTGGGGCTGACCACGAAGCCGCCGACGGAGGCCACGTTCACAAACTGCCCGCCGCCCTGCTCGCGCATGATGGGCAGCGCGGCGGCGATGCCGTGCAGCACGCCGCGCACGTTGACGTCGATCATCCGGTCCCACTCGTCCACCTTGAGCGCCGCCATCGGGGACAGCGGCATCACACCGGCGTTGTTGACGACGACGTCGACCCGGCCGAACTCGGCGCGGGCGGCGGCGGTGAAGGCGTGCACGTCGGCGGCGTCGGTGACGTCGAGCCTGCGGTGCGCGGCGGTGCCACCGGCGGCGGTGATCTCGGCGGTGAGCGCTTCGAGCCGTTCGGTGCGGCGGGCCCCGAGGAACACCCGGTGCCCGCGCCGGGCGAGCACGCGGGCGGCCGCTTCGCCGATGCCGCTGCTCGCGCCCGTGATCAAGATGGTCTTGCCGTTCGCCACTGGTCCTCCCGAACCCGGCCCCCTGCGGGCCGTCGAGGACGACTCTGCGCGCTCGGACGCCACCGACCCAGGCCGCGGCACACCTAGGAATCGCGCGGTCAGACCTTGAGGCCGAGCCAGTTGGTGAAGTGGGCGATGCTGTCGGACTTGCGGCGTTCGGCCATCGCGATGGCGCGCGCGGTCTCCCGCACCTGCGGGTGGTAGCGGGTCTGCTGTGGGGCGACGCGGCGCGCGTTGTTCAGGGCGCGCAGCGCGTTGGCGTGGTCGCCGGCGAGCACCCAGGCGCGGGCGACGTCCTGCCAGTGGTGGCCGACGCGGTTGGCCCGCATGTCGTCGGGCAACCGCAGTTCGGAACCGTCCCGGGCGGCGCGGCCGGGGTCTCCGCCTTCGAGGGAGACGGCGACGTCGTGGATCTCGACGTTGCCGGGCCCGAAGTTCGTGTCGTAGGCGGCGGAGGAGCGGCCGAGCCGGGCGCCGATCGCCCTGGCTTCGGCGATGTGCTCGCGAGCCCGGTCCAGTTCGCACGCGCGCGCGTCGATCATCGCGCCGCGCAGGTGCGCCGAACCGCGCAGCGCCAGCACCTCTTCGCTGTCCGGTCTGGACTCCAGCAGGTCCAGCGAGTGCTGCACCAGCCGGGTGCCGGTGTCGTAGGACGCGCAGGACATCAGGATGAGCGCGCGGTGCTGCACGGCGTGCGCGGCGAGCAGCGGATCGTCGCTGCGCTCGGCGGCCATCTCCATCCGGTCGACGGCCTGGGTGGCGAGCGGTATCCAGCCGAAGCGGTAGACCAGTTGCGCGGTGTTGCCGTAGGCCTGGGCGAGGTAGCGGTACCCCCGTTCGCGCGCGGAGTCGGTGCTCGCCTGGCGGATCGCGCCCGCCATCCGGCGGAGCAGCACCGGCGTCAGTTCGATGGCTTGCCGGGCGCGGTCGGAGTGCCGCAGGTCGCGCACCTTGGCGAGGTCGGCCTCGATCTCCTCGGTGGCACCGGGTTCGAGCGCGGCGGCGTAGCGGCCCTCGGCGAACAGGGTGCGGAGTTCGGTGAGGCCGGGCGGGATTCCGCCGTCGTCGTCGAGGGTTTCGCGGTACGGCTGCCCGTAGAGCTCTTCGGCTTCGATGCCGAGCGCGCGGGCGACGGCCGCGACGAACGCGGGCGAGCCGGGTTCCCGTCCCTGTTCGACCGCTCGGAGCATGCTGATGCTGTAATTGGCGCGCTGCGCCAGGGCCTGTTGGTTGAGTCCCGCGACTTTTCGAGCCATCGCGACGCGTTCGCCGAGGGCCGATCCCTGTTCAGGCCGTGGCACGGGGCTCCTTCCACGTAGGGCCATGGAACCACCAGACTAGGTGACACACGTTGGTGCGAGCAGCTTGTTGTCGCACTGTCACATGGCTGTCACTCCGCCACGCGGCGCGGTCGTAACTTGACAGGACAAGCGCTCACCCACCGCTAGCTAGTCAGGTGAGAACCATGCCTGCTTTCCACGACTGCCACTCCGAGCCCGGCACGGCGCCGCTTCCCGAGGTGATCGACGCCGTCCCCCTCCCGCCACCGCCCGAGGAGCCCGCGGTGCTCAACGTCCGCTACCGCGCGGGAATCGTCGGCGAACGGGCCCGCGTCGTGCACGCCGCGACCTGGACCCCGCGCGATGTGCTGATCACGTTGTGCGGCATGCCGCTCGACCCGTCGCTCGTCGAGGAGTCCACCGGGATGCCGTGCATGCGCTGCATCCGCATCGCCGCCCGCCGCGCCCGCGAAGACGACGAACAGCGCGGCCTCGAAGGCTGATCCACCACCCGGGTTCGACATCTCGTCCTCCTCGGTCGAAGGTGTTCCCGTTGCAGCGGAAGCGATCGGTGACGAGCAGGCCGGGGCCGTCGTCCGGATCGCCCGCTCCGCGGCCGAACGACGTCACCACCAGCGCCCCGTCCTGCGGATCGGCGGAGTCGACGTCCAGTCCGCGTTCGTCGGTCCCGTCCCGCGCTCCGAGCGGAATCCCCAGCGACCGCGGGGAGTTCGCCGTTCCCGTTCCGATGTGGACGGGGATCTCGTCCGGGGCCCCGGTTCCGGACAGCGCACCGACCCCACGGCGTCGTCCCTCCCGCACTTCCCCGCACCGATGCGGACGACCGGGTCCGGGTGCTTCCAGCGGTCCCCCACCGGCGGACCGCCGCGTAGTGGCCACCGAGACCGCTGAGCCGCAACTGGCCGTCGGTGCGCTGCGCGGCCCGCGTCTCCGCCCTCCCGTCGACGACCAGATCGACGTCCGGCGCCCCCGCGCTCAGGCCACCTCGCGCGGGGCGCCGAAGTAGGCCCGGCTGCTCCGCGTGCCCGTGCGACCCCCGCGCGTGACCTCGGAGCGCCCAGGCCGGCGAGGCGTGCTCACGCCGATGCCGCGTTTCGGCGGAATCCGGCCCGCCTTTCGGCCGAAGCCCGCCGCGAGCCGGTCGCGGAGTCCCGTTTCACCACCTTTCCCGTGGTGAGGCCGAGCGCACGCCCGGGCCGCGGGGATGCGAGCATTCCGCGAGTCGCATCGAGGGAAGGTGGATCACGTGCAGGTGCTCTGGGGCGCGGCGGGGATGGTCGTGCTGCTGCTGATCGCGTTCGCGTTGTCCACCGACCGCCGGGCGATCCGGCCGCGCACCGTGCTGGGCGCGCTGGCGCTGCAGCTGGTGTTCGCCTTCGTGGTGCTGCGCTGGGACGCGGGCAAGGCCGCGCTGAGCGCCGTCTCCGCCGGGGTGCAGCGGGTGATCGACTCCTCGAAGGAGGGCATCGACTTCCTGCTCGGCCCGGTGATGCCGACGAACGGGGCGACGGTCGTCGCCTTCCAGGTGCTGCCGATCATCGTGTTCGTGGCGTCGCTGACCGCGGTGCTCTACCACTGGAACGTGCTGCAGTGGGTGGTGCGGATCGTCGGCGGCGGGCTGCGCAAGGTGCTGGGGACCACGCGCGCGGAGTCGCTGAACGCCACGGCCAACATCTTCCTCGGGCAGACCGAGGCGCCGCTGGTGGTGCGGCCGTACCTGGCGGGCATGACCCGCTCGGAGTTCTTCGCCGTCATGGTCGGCGGTCTGTCCACCGTGGCCGGTTCGGTGATGGTGGGGTACGCGATGCTGGGCGCGAGCCTCGACCACCTCATCGCGGCGAGCTTCATGGCCGCGCCCGCCGGCCTGATGATGGCGAAGATCATCGTGCCGGAGACCGAGGCGGTCACCGGCGACGCCGAGCACGCCGCGAAGGCCGCCGAGTCCGAGGGCGGGCGGCGCGGCGTGCTCGCGTGGTTCGCGAAGAAGCCCGCGGCCACGACGACCCCGGAACCGGCGGCCGCCGCGGACGAGGACGGGACCGACAGCGCCGAACCGGAGAAGGCGGGCACCACCACCGCGGTGGACGACGACGAGGCGCTGGAGACCAAGCCGCGCAACGTGATCGACGCGGCCGCGACCGGTGCCTCGGACGGGCTGAAGCTGGCGCTCAACGTCGGCGCCATGCTGTTCGCGTTCGTCTCGCTGATCGCGCTGCTGAACCTGGTCCTCGGCGCCGTCGGCGGCCTGGTCGGCCTCGACGGCATCACCTTCGAGCAGATCATCGGCTACGTCTTCGCACCGGTGATGTGGGTGATCGGCGTGCCGTGGGAGGACGCGGTGACCGCGGGCGGTTTCGTCGGCCAGAAGCTGGTGCTCAACGAGTTCGTCGCGTTCACCGACTTCGGCCCGCAGGCGGCGTCGTTCTCGCCGCACACCGCCATCATCATCACCTTCGCGCTGACCGGGTTCGCGAACTTCTCCTCGCTGGCGATCCTGCTCGGCGGGCTCGGCGGGCTGGTGCCGTCGCGGCGGTCGCTGATCGCCGAGCTCGGGATGCGGGCGATCGCGGGCGGAACGCTGGCGAACCTGATGAGCGCCGCCATCGCCGGGATGCTCGTCTAGCTCCCCAGCTTCGGCAGCAGGTAGGCCCGGAGGTCCGCGAGATCTCCGGGCGCACCCGCCCAGCCGAGGTAGCCGTCCGGCCGGACCAGCAGCAGCGCGGGCCGGTCGACGCCGTAACCGTCGTGCGCGTGGCCGTGCACGTCGTGCACCGCGCCGGGACGCGGTTCCCGGAGCACGGCGTGCGCGTCGAGCCCGGGCAGGGCGAGGCCGGCGCTCGTGCCGCCGAAGTCCAGCAGCGTCCAGTGCGGCCCGGCGAACAGCTCGAACAACCGCACCTCCGCCCCGTCGAGCAGGACCGGGGCGTCCGGGGCCCGGTCGCCGGCGCGCACCGCCGCGGGTTCGGCGCGGCGCTCTTCGGCCAGCGGCCCGCCGCGGTAGTGCAGTCCGAGCTGGTTGAGCTCCGGTCCGCGCACGTGCGCCTCGGGATCGTCCTCGCGCAGCAGGTCCAGCAGCCGTCCGCTGAGCCGCAGCACCCCTTCCGCCACCGGGTACCGCTCGGCCTCGTAGCTGTCGAGCAGCGCCTCGTCCGCACCGCGCAGCACGGCGGCGAGCTTCCAGCCGAGGTTGTGCGCGTCCTGCACCCCGGTGTTCATGCCCTGGCCGCCGGTGGGCGGGCAGACGTGCGCCGCGTCGCCCGCGAGCAGCACCCGGCCGTCGCGGTAGCGCTCGGCGAGGCGCGCGTTGGCCCGCCACACCGAGTTCCAGTGCACCTCGTGCACCCGCAGGTCGAGCCCGCTCAGCCGGTTCAGCCACTCCCCCAGCCCGTCCGGGGTGGGTTCCACGTCGTCGCGGGACGCGGTGACGGTGAACAGGTCGGTTCCTGCCAGCGGCTGCACCGAGGCGAGCTCGCCGTCGCGGGACCAGGCCAGCGCCCGGTCCCGGCCGAGGCCGCTGAGCCGGACATCGGCGATGAGCGCCTTGGTCGTCTCGTCGGTCTCGCCGCGGAACTCGATGCCGAGCGTGCGGCGCACGGTGCTGCGCCCGCCGTCGGCGCCGACTAGGTACCGGGCGCGGATCTCGGTGCCGTCGGCGAGCCGCGCGGTGACCTGCCGGTCGTCCTGGCGCAGCGCGCGGAGCTCGACGCCGAGCTCGACCTGGCCGCCGTACCCGGCGAGCGCTTTGCGCAGGACCTCCTCGGTGCGGAACTGCGGGACGAACCAGGCGTTCGGGTACGGGACGCCGGGTGTGGCGGGCACCGGTTCGCCGGGGTGGCCCTCCCAGACGAGCCGTCCGGCTTCGTACTTGCGCATCGGGATGCCGCCGTCGCCCGCGGCGTGCAGGTCGTCGAGCACGCCGAGGTCGGCGAAGACCTCCTGGGTGCGCGGGTGGATGCCGTCGCCGCGGGAGCCGCCGAAGTGCTCGGTGGCCTTGTCGACGAGCCGGAACGCGATGCCGCGCCGGGCGAGTTCGCAGGCCAGGACCAGTCCGGTCGGTCCGGCTCCGGCGATGAGGACGTCGGTGTCGTGCTGGGCGCTCATGCCCACCTCCCTCTGTCAGTACGGCGTACCCCATGTTCGTACGCCGCACGAACAACGTTAGCGGTACGGTGTACCACATGGCAACCGAGCCGATCTGGGCCGCGCCCGCCCCCGGAACCCGCAAACCGCGCTTCACCCGCGAGCAGATCGCCGCGGCCGCGCTCGCCCTCGCCGACGCCGAGGGGTTCGACGCCGTCTCCATGCGCCGGGTCGCCGCCGAGCTCGGCGCCGGGACGATGACCCTCTACCACTACGTGCGCACCAAGGACGACCTCGTCGCGCTCATGGACGACGCCGTCATGGCCGAAGGGCTGCTGCCCGCCGACGAGCTGCCCACCGAGTGGCGGGCCGCGCTCACCGCCATCGCGCACCGCACCCGCGACGTGCTGCTGCGCCACCCGTGGTCGATGCAGGCGCTGCGCGGCGCGCGGCTCGGCCCCAACGCGCTGCGGCACGCCGACCAGTCCTTCGCCGCCCTCGCGCACACCCCGCTCGACGTCGAAGCGAAGATCGCCCTGCTCGGTGCGGTCGACGACTACGTGCAGGGCAACGTGCTGCGCACCGACGACCCGCAGCACGGCGGGCTCAGCGCCGACACCGCCCGGTTCGTCCGCGAGCAGCTCGAAGGCGGCGACCTGCCGCAGCTGCGCGCCCTCGTCGGCGACGGCGACCCGAGCACCGCCTGGGCCCGGCTCACCGGCACGACCAGCGCGCGGCAGCGCTTCGCCGACGGCCTCGCCGCGCTGCTCGACGGCGCCGCCGCCCGCCACGGGATCTGACCCCTCGGCCGAACGGTCGGGAAAACCCGGGCGACCCCGGCCGTTCGGCGGAGATCATCTCGGGCGGAACGGCCGATGCCCGCACGCGGCGCGGTCCCTAGCGTGGGAACCAGTCCAGCACCGGGAACCACGCGCGGTTCCCCGCCCCAGGGAGCCCAGATGACCACCACGTTCCCCGTTCCGAGCCACCCCGTGGACGCCGACGGGGTCCGCGAGCGGGTCGACGCGGCCCTGTCCCGGTTCCTCGACGTGCAGGAGGACCGGTACCGGGGGATGACCGCCGACGAAGCGGGACGCGCCCAGTGGGCGGCGGCGATCGACACGCTGCGCACGTTCCTCGCCGGCGGCAAGCGGCTGCGGCCCGCGTTCTGCTTCTGGGGCTGGCGCGGCGCGGGCGGCGACCCGGACGACGAGGGCATCATCGCCGCGGCCGCCGCGCTGGAACTGCTGCACGCGTTCGCGCTGATCCACGACGACATCATCGACGGCAGCGACACCCGCCGCGGCGCGCCGTCGCTGCACCGCCAGCACACCGACCTGCACCAGCACCAGCGGATGCGGGGATCCTCCGAGCTGTTCGGGACCTCGGTGGCGCTGCTGCTCGGGGACCTGTGCCTGGCGTGGTTCCACGAGCTGCTCGGCGCCAGCGGACTTCCCCCGCAGCGGCTCGCCGCCGTGCAGCCGCTGGTGGCGCAGTCGTTCGCCGAACTGGTGCTCGGCCAGTACCTCGACGTCACCGAGCAAGCCCTCGCCACGCACTCGGTGGAGCGGGCCTGCACGATCATCCACTACAAGACCGCGAAGTACACCGTCGAACGACCGCTGCACCTGGGCGGGCTGCTCGCCGGGGCCGACTCGGACCTGCTCGACTCCTACACGGCCTACGCGCTGCCGTTGGGCGAGGCGTACCAGCTGCGCGACGACGTGCTCGGCGCGTTCGGCGATCCCGCGGTCACCGGCAAACCCGTCGGGGACGACCTGCGCACCCGGAAGCCGACCGTGCTGCTGGCCGCCGCCCGGCGCCGCGCCGGGACCGCCGAGCTCGCCGAGCTCGACCGGGCCTTCGCCGCCGGGGACCTCGACGACGAGCGGGTGCGGCGGGTGCAGTCGATCATCGTGGAGTGCGGGGCGCTGGCCGAGGTCGAGCGCCTCATCGGCACCCGCGCGGCATCCGCGCACCGGGCGCTGGCGGGGATGCGGGTGCCGGAGCACGTCCGAAGCACGCTCACCGAACTGCTCACCGCCGCCACCGACCGGAACCGGTGAACCCGGGCGGTGCCGGAGCGCTGCGCCGGTTCCGAACGCCGCACCGGTCCCGAGGAGCGCTGCGCCGATCCCGAGGAGCGCTGCGCCGGTCCCGAGCACTGCGGCGGCCGCGAGACCGGCCGCTGAGCGCTACGCCAGCGGAGTCCCGATGCGCAGCCGGTTGCCGTCCGGGTCGCGCAGTTCGACCTCCCGCGCCCACGGCGTCGTCTCCGGCCGCATGCCGAACTCGGCGGCGATCGCGTCCACGTCCTCCATCCGCAGGTAGATGAGCGAGCCGGGGCGGGCGTCGGCCTCGTGCTCGGACAGGAACAGGCGCACCTGCCCGCGCACCACCTCCACGAACGCGGGCAGGTGCGGCTCGAACCGGTGCTCCCACTGCGGGGTGAAACCCAGCAGGCGGTACCACTTCACGGCCACGTCGGCGGCCTCCACGCGCAGCACCGGGATGACGTCCTCGTCCATCGCCCCAGCATCGCACCGCTCCGGCCGGGCCGCGGTGGTCGCGGACGGCGGCGGACCGGCGGACGCGGGAGGCCGGTGGTCGCGGGGCGGGCGGAGCGGTTCCGCCCCGGCCACTACGCGGCGGCGGTCCGGCCGGCGGCAGGCCGGAGGGTGCGGGACCAGCTCCACTCCCCCGGTTCGGGGACGCCCACCAGCTTGAGGCCCGCCGCGCGCAGGGTGCGGGCGATCGCGGTGTCGTCCACGCGGGTGTGCGCCCACACCGCGGTCGTCCCGTCGGCCTCGGCCTGCGCGACGAGTTCCGCGGCGAGCCGGGTGCCGATGCCGCCGCGCTGCCGGTCGTCGCGCACCAGCAGCGCGAGCTCCGCGGTCGTGCCGTCGCGCATCAGGTTCCCCATCGCCACGACCTGCCCGTCGGCGTCCAGCACCAGCAGCGAGCGGCCCAGCGCCGGGGTCAGCAACCGCAGCAGGCCGCGTTCCCCACCGGCCGGGCCGGGGCTGGAGTAGCGGCGGTAGCGGGTGGCCGCCGAGCAGCGGGCGTGGAACTCGGCGACGAGCTCCAGGTCGGCGCGGTCGGCGGCGCGCAGGGTCAGCGCCTCCCCTCCGGTGGTGACGAGCTCCCGCACGTCGGGGCGCAGCCGCTCCCGGCAGGTCGCAGCCAGGTCCACCATCGCCCGCGCCCGCGCGAACTCGGCCGGGGTGAACGCCGCGCCCGCCCGTTCCAGCACCAGCGCGCCACCACCGGGGGCGGTCAGCCGCAGCCACCGGCCGTCGGCGCCATCGGGTCCGGTCGCGTCCTCCTGCCAGCGCACCTCGACCGGGCCGAGGGTGCCGCGCAGCGCCCGCACCAGGTCGCCGCGCCCGCGCACCAGGTCGGCGGCGAGGTGCAGCGTCCGGGTCGGCACGTCGTCGAGCTCCCGCACGTCCGCGGGGCGAGCGGTGACCTCGCGCCCGCCCGCGTCGACCACGGCCCGCACCAGGTCCGTTTCCCTCGCGGAGGTGGGGACGTGCACCAGCACCTCGTCCACCGCGCCGCCGGCGACCGGGTGCACGTGCACGGTGCGGATGTCGCCGCCGAGACCGGCGAGCCCGGCGGCGATCCCGGCGAGGCGGCCCGGGTCGTCGGTCACCGAGGCGCGCAGCCGCCACAGCGCGCGGGGTTCGGCGAGCTCACCGAGGTCCGGTTCCGCCACGACCTCCGCGGCGGGGGCCGGGCGCCGCACCCGGGCGCACCGCACCGCGGCACCCGCCGCGAGCAGCGCGCCGAACGCGAGGAGCAGCACCGACGCCGTGGTCGGCGCCCCGGTGGCGAGCAGGTGGGCGGTGCCCGCCGCCGCGCACAGCAAGGCGAGCTCGACGACGTCGCGCGTCCAGCCGCCCCGGGTCGGGGCCGCTGCCGGAGTTCCGCGGTGCTGGGTCATGCCCCGACCCTGCCCGCGAGATGTTTCCCCCGGCCCGCGGCGGCGTGACGACGCCGTTAACCCGAACAGCCCTGGCGGGAACCCGGCACGTCGATAAGGTCACGCCATGACGACTGGGAGCGCGTCCGCGCACCGGGTTGCCGTGCTGCCGACCACCGGCACCGCGCCCTTCGAGCTGGGCGTGATCTCGGCGGTGTTCGGGCACTACCTGCCGGACCTGATCCCCCGCCACTACGACCTCGCGGTGTGCGCGGAGGGGTCCGCCGCCGTGCCGCTCGCGGGCGGGGCGGTGATGAGCACCCCGCACGGGCTCGCCGAACTCGCCACCGCGGACACGGTGATCGTCACCAGCCGGGCCGACCCGCACGAGCCGCCGTCCGCGGAGCTCGTCGCGGCGCTGCGCGAAGCCGGGGCGCGCGGCGCGCGGCTGGTGTCCACCTGCACCGGCGCGTTCGCCCTCGCCGCCGCCGGGGTGCTCGACGAGCGCCGGGCCACCACGCACTGGCGCTACGCCGACCTGCTGCGCACCCGGTACTCGCGGGTCGAGGTCGACCCGGCGCCGCTGTACATCGACGAAGGCGACGTGCTGACCGGCGCGGGCAGCGCGGCGAGCCTGGACCTGTGCCTGCACCTGGTGCGCAAGGACCTCGGTCCGGCGCTGGCGAACACGGTGGCGCGCCGGCTGGTGATCCCGCCGCACCGCGAAGGCGGGCAGGCCCAGTACGTGGAGACGCCGGTCGCCGGATCGTCCGAGGACGACGGGGTGGCGCGCAGCATGGAGTGGGCGCTGGCGCACCTCGCCGAACCGCTGACCGTCGAGGTGCTGGCCGGTGCCGCGCACATGTCCGAGCGCAGCTACCTGCGCCACTTCGCCCGCGCGACGGGAAGTTCGCCGATGCGCTGGCTGGCGGCGCAGCGGATCGGGGCGAGCCTGGCGCTGCTGGAGAAGACGAAGGACCCGGTGGACGAGGTCGCCGAGGCGGTCGGGTTCGAGTCGGTCGTGACCTACCGGTACCACTTCAGCCGCATCATGCGGACCTCGCCGACGGCCTACCGCAGGTTGTTCCACCGCGCGCCCGCCGCGGCTCCGGCCGGCGCGCTCGCGCCCCGGACCGGATAGGCCCGGGACGCGCCCGCGATCAGTCCGCCTGCTGCAGGAAGGCGAACAGCGCCGCGGCGAGTTCCGCCGGGGCGTCCTCCTGCACCAGGTGGCCGGCGCCGGGGATCAGCCGCAGCTCCGAGCCGGGGATCAGGCCGGCGAGCTCGTGCGCCTTGCCCACCGGGATCCAGGTGTCCTCGGCGCCCCAGCACACCAGCGTCGGCATCCGCAGCCGGTCGTAGCAACCCTGCACCTCGTCGGTGAAGCGCTGGTCGGCCTGCGCGATCTGCCGGTAGAACGCGGGCTGCCCGTGCTCGCCGAGCCACGGTTCGGCGAGCGCGTCCACCAGCGGGTCGTCCAGCCCGCGGTGGCCGGCGGAGCGGATGTACTCGCGCACCAGCGCCCGGTGCATCGCGGGCGGCAGCTGCTCGAAGACCGGGACGTTCTCCCCGACCAGCCGGAAGAACGGCGACCCCCACGGGGCCAGCGCGACCGGGTCGACGACGGCGAGCCGCTCGTACTCGGCGCCGTGCAGCAGGTGCGCGCGCAGCGCGACGGCGCCGCCGAAGTCGTGCGCGACGACCGCGGGCCGCTCCAGCCCCCAGTGCTCCAGCAGTTCGGCGAAGACCCGGCCCTGCGCGGCGAGCGACACGTCCTGCCCGTCGCACTTCTCCGACGTCCCGTACCCCGGCATGTCCCAGACGTGCACCCGGTAGTGCGGGGCGAGCGCTCTGGCGACGCCCCGCCAGACGAAGGAGGAGAAGGGCGTGCCGTGCAGCAGCACGACCGGTTCCGCCCCCTCCTCGCCCAGCACGTCCCAGCGGACGTCACCGGCGCTGCTGCGGTGGACTCGACCGAGTTCCCACTCCTGCACGGAGGCTCCCTCTCGATTCGTCTTGATCGACTCAGCTTCGATCGGAGGGCCGCGCGCGAGCGGGAACCCCGGATCACGGCAGCGCCATCGCCGCGGTGCGCGTCGCCCCGTCGCCGGGGTCGATCAGCAGCAGCGACCCGGTCGCCCGCGAAGCCGCGTAGGCCGTCGACGGGCACGGGTTCCGCGGTGCGCAGCACGATCCCGCCGATGTCGTTCATCTCCACGCGGACCATTCCGCGAGCCGTCCGGATCAGCGGGCCATGCTCAGCCCGCCACCGACCGGGCGGCGCACCCGGGGGCGGACGACGAGGCGCGGACGGCGGTCGCGCACCACCAGCGGCGCGGGCTGCGGCGCCGGGGTCGCGCCGTGCTCGATGGCGTGCGCGGCGTCGACACCGCAGGCGACGTCGCGGGCGATGTTCCAGCAGGCGAGGAGGAAAGCGCGCATGACGGGCTCCTTGTCGAGTCCTGATCGGTGGGTTGCCACCAGCATGCTGCGCGGCACCCGCCGGTTCGAGTGGCGGTAGCGCCACATCTCGACAAGATTCCGCCACAGGCCGTGCCGCCCGCGCGGACGGCGGCGGCATCGGCGGGCAGAATCGGCGCCGGGCGGGCTCGACCGCCCCTCCGACGATCCGCGACATGTTGGGATGCAGCGATGACGACCGTGGCCTTCCTCGGAACCGGCACGATGGGCGCACCGATGGCGCGCAACCTGCTCGCGCACGGCTTCGCGGTGCGCGCGTGGAACCGCACCCGCGCCCGCGCGGACGAGCTCGCCGCCGAGGGCGCCACCGTCACCGACACCCCCGCCGAAGCGGCCGACGGCGCGGACCTGCTGGTGACGATGCTGCTGGACGCGGACGCCACCGTGGAGGCGGGCGGTGCCGCCGCGGCCGCGCTCCCGGCCGGGACGCCGTGGGTGCAGATGGCCACGATCGGCCTGGAGGGGCTGGCGAAGGTCGCCGCCGTCGCGGGCGGCACGACGCTCGTGGACGCGCCGGTGCTCGGCACCCGCGCCCCCGCCGAGCAGGGCACGCTGACCGTGCTCGCCGCGGCCCCCGAAGAGGTGCGGGACCGGGTGCGGCCGGTGTTCGACGCGGTCGGCGGACGCACCCTGTGGCTGGGCACCGACGCGGTGCGCGGCGACGGGACGCGGGTGAAGCTCGCGGCCAACAACTGGGTGCTGTCGCTGACGAACGCGGTCGGCGAGTCGATCGCGCTCGCCGAGGCGCTGGGCGTGGACCCGCACCGGTTCCTGGAGGCCATCGAGGGCGGCGCGGTCGATTCGCCCTACGCGCACCTGAAGGGTTCCGCCATCCTCGACGGTGATTTCACCCCGGCGTTCACAGTGGACGGTGCCCGCAAGGACGCCGGGCTGATCGCCGAAGCCGCGGGCGAACTCCGCCTGGACGTCGCCGAAGCGGTCCGCGCCCGCTTCACCCGCGCCGCCGAGGCCGGGCACGGTTCCCAGGACATGGCCGCCGCCTACTACGCGTCCTTCCGCGGCTGACGGCCGAACGGCCCGCTCGCCCGGGAACCGGGTCGAACGGGCCGTTCGTCGTGCGGGAGAACGGGTTTCAGCGCCTCGCGACGTGCCCGAACTGGGCCGCGCAGCGATCCAGCTCCTCGTCGTCCAGCAACCGCGGCCGCCCGGCCTGCTGCGCGGTGAGCCACAACCGGCACAGCCACTCCAGCTGCCGGGCCCGGTTGTAGGCAGCAGCCGGCGTCGAGCCGATCGCGACCGTCCCGTGGTTGCGCAGCACGCACGCCCCGCGCCCTTCCAGCGCGGCCGACATGTTCGCGGCCAGCCGGTCGGTGCCGAACGTCGCGTACTCGGCGACGCGCACCGCCCCGCCCATCTCGGCGAGCTGGTAGTGCACCGCGGGCACGTCGTCGCGCAGCAGCGACAACGCGGTGGCGTGCAACGAGTGCGTGTGCACCACCGCGTCGGCGCCGTGATCGGCGTAGGCGGTCAGGTGCATGGGCAGCTCGGAGCTCGGAGCCCGTTCGCCGTCCACGACCGCACCGTCCAGCCGCACCACCGGGACGTCGGCGACGGTCAGCACGTCGTAGTCCACTCCGGACGGTGTCACCGCGACCAGCTCACCGCTGCGCAGCGACACGTTGCCCGAGGTACCCACGACCAGACCGTCGTCGACCATCTTCCGCGCGATGCGGATGACCTCCGCGCGCTCCGCTTCGAGGACAGGGCTCAACACGCCGTCCCGGACTCGTACTCCCCGATGGCGGCGACCTTCTTCGCCGACGCCGAGGTCTCGTCGAAGCGCAGGTCGAGCCACTGCCCGGCCAGCAGCCGCGCCAGCTCCAGCCCGACGACGCGCTGCCCGAAGCACAGCACCTGCGCGTCGTTGCTCAGCACCGACCGCTGCACCGAGTAGCTGTCATGCGCGGTCACCGCCCGCACGCCCGGCACCTTGTTCGCACTGATCGCCACGCCGAGCCCGGTGCCGCACACCAGCAGCGCCCGGTCCGCCTCGCCCGCGGCGACCTTGCGGGCCGCGTTCACCGCCACGTGCGGGTAGTCGGTGTGCTCGTCGGACCCGACCCCGACGTCGACCACGGAGGCGACCCGCGGGTCCTGCTCCAGGTCGGCCTTGAGCACGTCCTTGTAGTCCAGCCCTGCGTCGTCGGAACCGACGACGATGCGCCAGCCGGTCGCGTTCTCGGTCATCGTCACTTCACCTCTGTCGCGTCGAGTTCCACTTCACGTCCACTGAGGACTTCCAGCGCCCTGTTCAGCGCCATCGCCAGCGAGGTCGCCCCCGGGTCGGGGGTGCCGACGCTGCGCTCGGCCAGCGGGCGCGCCCGCCCGGTCCGCGGGGTCAGCTCGGCGGTGCGCGCGGCGGCGGCCGTGGCCTCCCGGGCCGCGCGGCCCACCGCGTCGGCGGGGCCGGCACCGTCGCCGACCGCCGCCGCGAATTCGTCGACGAACGGGATCAGCGCGTCCACCAGCGTCTTGTCGCCCGCTTCGGCGCGGCCCAAGCGCTGCACCGAGTCGAGGGCGGCGCGGGCACCCGCCAGCAGGTCCTCCGCGGTGGGCTCCCGGTCGTCGGGCAGCAGGTCACCGAAGGAGCGCAGGCCCGCGCCCCACAGCGCGCCGGAGGTGCCCCCGGCCTTCGCCGCCCACTCGTCCCCGGCGGCGACCAGCACCGCGGCCGGTCCGGCGCCGTCGGCGGCGGCCACCTCCGCCGCCTCGATCGCGGCCCCGCTGCCCCGGGACATGCCGCGGCCGTGGTCGCCGTCGCCGGCCACCGCGTCGAGCCTGCCCAGCTCGTCCTCGTGCTCGTGCAGCAGGTCGCTGATCGCGCGCAGCCCCCGCACCACGAGCGCCGCGGTGTCCTGCCCGGCCTGCGGGGCGACCGCGGTCGCCGCTTCGACGACCTCGGTCGCCTCGGCCACGACGTCGTCGTCCACATCGGACTCGACGATGCTTCCCTTGCGGTAGGCGGGGGAATCGGCCGGGGCGTGCCAGAGCCGCTCCAGCTCCGGGTCCAGCCAGGTCAGGGTGAGCGAGCACCCGGCCATGTCGAGGCTGGTGACCAGTTCACCGACCTCCGGCTCCACGACCTCCACGCCAGCCTCGGCCAGCAGCCGGGACGCGGTCTTCCACACCACGAACAGCTCTTCGTACTTGGTGGCGCCGAGCCCGTTGAGGATCGCCGCGACCCGCGGCTTCTCCCCGGTCGACTCGGGAGCTTCGGCGAGCACGCCCTCGACGAGCTCGCGCGCCAGCTCCGACGCCGAGGGCATGTCCACTTCGGACACACCCGGTTCGCCGTGGATGCCCAGCCCCAGGCCCATCCGGCCCGCGGGCACCTCGAACAGCGGCTGTCCGCTGCCCGGCAGTGTGCAGCCCGCGAAGGCCACCCCGAGGCTGCGGGTGCGGGCGTTGGCGTGCTCGGCGACCCGCACCACCTCGTCGAACGAGTAGCCCTCCTCCGCGGCGGCCGAGGCGACCTTGAACACCACGAAGTCGCCCACCACCCCGCGCCGCTTTCCCGCCTCGTCGGCCGGGGCGCTGGCCACGTCATCGGTGACCACCACGTTGTGCGCCGAGATCCCCTCCCGCCGCAGCCGCTCCACGGCCAGGCCGAAGTTCATGTTGTCCCCGGCGTAGTTGCCGAACGAGAACACCACACCGGCACCGGTGTCGGCGGCCTTCGCCACCGAGTAGGCGTCCTCGGCGGACGGCGAGGTGAAGATGTTGCCCACCACCGCGCCGTCGGCGAAACCCGGCCCCACCACGCCGCAGAACGCCGGGTAATGCCCGGATCCGCCACCGGTGACCACCGCGACCTTGCCGCGGCGAGCCCGGCGCGCCCGCACCACCCCGCCGCGCACCTCGCGCACGTAACCGGGGTTCGCGGCGACGAACCCCGCCACCGCGTCCTCGGTGAACGTCGCCGGATCGTCGTACAGACGAGTCATCGGGTCACTCCTCCCCCCGACCGCCACACCGGCCGGGCCCGCTCTATCGATTCCAGGTATGCGCGATATCCGCGCTCGTAGAACTCCGCCACCGCCGGATCCGGCTCGACCACGTGCCGGGCGGTGGCCCACTCCTCGCGATCCACCGGTTCGCCCAGCGAATCCCACGCCGTCATCGCCGCGCCCCGCGCGCCGACGCCCTCCTCCTTCGGGACGTGCAGCGGCCTGCCGAGCACGCTCGCGAAGATCCGGCTCCAGGACGCCGACCGCGCCCCGCCGCCGCAGGCCGCGACCTCACCGGTCAGCCCGGCCGCCTCCAGGTTGTGCCGCGCCGCGTAGGCCACCGCCTCGCACAGCGCCCGCACCAGGTCCGCGGGCGAGGTGTCCAGCGACAGCCCGGTGAACTGGCCGCTGGCCCGCGGCTCCACGAACGGGGCCCGCTCGCCGGAGGACGACAGGAAGGACAGCGCGGCGACCCCACCGGCACCCGGCGGGCTCGCCGCCAGCAGGCCCTCCAGGTCGGCGACGCTCGCCCCGACCATCCGCAGCCCCCAGTCCAGGTTCGCGGTGCCCACCATCGCCGGCATCACCCGCAGCACCCGGTCCGGGCTGGGCGTGGCGAGCCACATGCCCGCGGCGTCCCCGGCCGGGTCGATCGTGACCTGGTCGCCCAGCACCTGGCAGCCCAGCGTCGTGCCGATCACCAGCGCCCCGTCGCCCAGGTCGCGCGTGCCGGACCCGAAGGCGCAGGCGGGCAGGTCGAACGGGCCCGCCGACACCGGCAGGCCCGCGGGCAGGCCGAGCTGCGCGGCGCTGCGCGCGTCCAGCGCGAACAGCTCACCCGGCGGCGCCGGTTCGGCCAGCAGCCCGCGGAACTCGGCGAGGCCGCACGCCCGCAGCGCCGCCGTGCTGTAGGTGCGGGTCGGCACGTCCAAGAACGGTTGCGAAGCGTCCGAGGCGTCCACCGTGATCCGCCCGGTGAGCCGTTGCACTATCGCGTCCACGCAGTAGCCGGCGACCTCCGCGCGGGCCAGCCGCTCCGGCTCGTGCTCGGCCACGTGCGCCAGCAGCGGCGCCGCCGAACCCGGGAACATGCCCGAACCGGTCAGGGCGTGCACCTCGCGCAGCACGCCCCGCGCTTCCCAGCGGTCCAGCACCGGCGCCGCCCGCGCGTCCAACCAGGACAGTCCCGGCCCGACCTGCCGCCCGGCCGCGTCGCGCAGCCACAACCCGTCGCCCTGCCCGGTGATCGCCAGCGCTTGCACCGGGACGTCCGCTTCGGCGGCGACCGAGCGCACCACGCTGATCACCGAATCCACGACCTCGTCGAGGTCCTGCTCCACCCGCCCGCCGGGCGAGCGGTGCAGGGTGCTGCGCGTGCTGCGGGTGACTCGCGCGGAGCCGTCCCGGCCCAGCAGCGACGCCTTCGTCACCGAGGTGCCGACATCGACTCCGACGATCATGGTCGCAGGTCCTCCAGCCGCCCCAGCACCTCCGGGTTCGCCACGTGCCGCGGCCGCCTGCCCGCGAGGTAGCGCGCCGCGTCGGCGGCCACGATCGCCGCCGCGCGGTCCGCGGTCTGCCGGGTCGCCCCGGCCAGGTGCGGCGTGGTGATCACGTTGGGGGCGTCGAACAGCGGCCAGTCGCGCGGCGGCGGCTCCACGTCGTAGACGTCCAGCGCCAGTCCGCCCAGGTGCCCCGAGCGCAGCATCTCCGGCAGCGGCGCGTAGTCCAGCAACCCGCCGCGCGCCGAGTTCACCAGCACCGCGCCCTTCGGCAGCAGCGCCAGGTTCTCCGCGTTGAGCAGGTGCTCGGTCTCCGGGGTGAGCCGGGCGTGCAGGCTCACCACCGAGCTGGCGCGCAGCAGCTCGTCGAGCTCGACGAGCCGCACGCCGTCCGCGGCCACCTGCTCCGGGTCCGCGAACGGATCGGCGACCAGCACCTCCGCGCCGAACGCGGACAGCACCCGCGCCACCCTGCGCCCGATCGCGCCGTAGCCGACCAGGCCCGCGGTCGCCCCCTCCAGTTCGAGCCCCGCGTTCTCGTGGGCGTAGTAGTCGCCGCGCCAGTGGCCGCCCTTCAGCTCGGCGTCCGAGTCGACGATGCGGCGCAGCGAAGCCAGGACCAGCCCGACGGCGAACTCGGCGGCGGCGGCCGCGTTGCGGGCCGGGGTGAAGCCGACGACCACCCCGGCCTCGGTGGCGGCGGCCAAGTCGACGTTCACCGGGCCGCCGCGGGCGACGCCGACGAACCGCAGGCCGGGGCTCTTCGCCAGCACGCCGGCCGTCACCGGCGCCATCTGGGTCAGCAGGACCTCGGCGCCGCCGAGGGCGTCGAGCAGCTGCTGCTCGGTCCCGCTGGCCTCCCGCACCCCGCCGACCGGGCCGAACGGTTCCACCGGCCAGCCGGTGGCCAGGGTCCGGAAGCTCAACTCGTGCCCGGGCGCCTGCTCGGTCAGCGCGTCGACGAACAGCTGCGGGCCGACGAAGCGGTCCCCCGCGGCCAGGACCTCGGTCATTGCTGCAGACTCCTTTGTCCGATGCGATCAGCCCGCTACGGGCGTCGTCAACGATTCGAGCAGCCGGACCCGCACCTCGTCGAGGTCCGATGCCACGAAGGACGCCGCGGCCAGCGCGTCCGCGGCCGGCGGGTAGTCGGGGCTGGGGATGGCCAGCACGGTCATCCCGGCGGCCGCCGCGGCGCGCAGGCCGTTGCTGGAGTCCTCCACCGCCAGGCAGGCCACCGGGTCGACCGCCAGCCCGCGCGCTGCCGCCAGGTACACGTCCGGGCCGGGCTTGCCGCGCGGCACCTCGGCGCTGGAGACGGTGGCGGAGAAGTGCTCGACGAGCGCGTGCCGGTCGAGCACGGCGTCGATGACCCGGCGCGGCGCGGAGGAGGCCAGCGCGATGGGGGCGCGGGCCGAGACCTCCAGCACCATCCGCTCGGCGCCGGGCAGCATCGCGACCTCGTCCGCGTCGAGGGCGGCGATCATGTCGTCGACGACGATCCGCTCGACCTCGGCGACCGGTTCCGGGCCGCCGGTGTGCGCGGCGAGGAACGCGGCCCACTCGGGGGCGCTCATGCCCTGCACCTGGGCGGTCTCCGCCGCGGTCCAGCCGCGGCCGCGGGCGGCCGCGAACCGCGCCCACATCCGCTCCCACAGGTGTTCGCTCTCGACCAGGACCCCGTCCATGTCGAACACGACGGCGCGGTGCACCCCCGGCGAACCGTCGGGCTGCGTCATCGGCCTACCTCCCACCCGCTCAACGTTGACGTTCAAATTAACAGTGAGATAGTTAAATGTCACCAGCGCGGTGATATGAAGTGCTCCGTTCCGGCCCCGCCGCGCTCGGGCGCGCACCTCCAGGAGGCAAGATGTCGGCCATGGCGTCCGCACCGAAGAAGCAGTCCCCCCGGCTCCTGCGCCAGCAGCGGATCATCGACCACGTCGTGCAGGGCGGCTTCGCCAGCGCAGCGGAACTCGCCACGCTCACCGGCGTCAGCCTCATGACGGTGCACCGCGACATCGACGACCTCGCCGGGCGCGGACTGCTGCGCAAGTTCCACGGCGGCGTCTCCGCACAACCGTCCACAGTGTTCGAGAGCAGCTCCGACTTCCGGCTGCACACCCACACCCGGGAGAAGGAGGCGCTGGCCGCCGCCGCGCTGCCGCTGATCAGCCCCGGCATGTCGGTGCTGCTCGACGACTCGACCACCGCGCTCGCCCTCGCCCGGCTGCTGCCCGACGTCGGACCGCTGACCGTGGTCAGCAACTACCGGCAGGTGCACGAGGTGCTGCGCGAGGCGCCGGACGTGCGGCTGATCAGCATCGGCGGCGAGTACTCCCGCACCCACGACTCCTACATCGGCCTGCCCTGCCAGGAGATGATCAGCGGGCTGTCGGTGGACCTGATGTTCCTGTCCACCTCGGCGATGAACGCGCAGATGACCTTCCACCAGGAGCAGGAGATCGTGCTGGTGAAGCGCGCGATGATCCGCTGCGCGACGACCCGGGTGCTCATGATGGACGCCAGCAAGGTCGGGCGCGCCGCGCTGCACCGGCTGGCCCCGGTCGCCGACTTCGACCACGCGCTGCTGGCCGGAGAGCTCGACGCCGCGCTCGTCGACTCCATGCGGGAGCACTCCGAGGTGCGGCTGGTCCCGGTCGGCTGACCACCCCGGCGGGCATCACACGCTCCCTGGTCGGTTTAACACCAGAGCTGATAACACCGGTGCTGCCGACCTGGGCTACACCGCGCCGCACTCCCCCGCCCGCGACCCGGCGACCGAGTTCGGCCGCCCCTCGTCCACCGGCGCCGACGCGTTCCCCCGGCACCGCACCCCGCCACCGAGCGACGGCCCCGCCACCACCGGCGAGTCGCCGTCGACCAGCACCACCGACGCGCCGGCCTCGGTCCCGTCCAGCCGCACCGGACCGGTCGCGCCGCGCACCCGCACCGAACCGCCGATCCGGCCGCCGGACACCCACACCGAACCCGGCGAGTCCGCCAGCACCGAACCCCCGACGGTCGAATCCAGCACCAGCAGCGAGGCCCCGGGCTCGACCCGCACCGAACCGCGCACCTCCGCGCCCCGCAGGCAGGTCACGCCCTCCGGCACCACCAGCTCGTCGTGCCGCCCCGTCACCGCGGAACCGCACGCCGCCACCGGCAGCACCACCTCCACCGGAGCACCGCCCTGGTGCACGTCCACCTGGCCCCCGCCGGAACGCGCCCGCTGGTAGGTCAGCCGCAGCGCCTCCACCCCGCGCGGCGTCCCGCGCAGCACCGCGCCGTCGGCGGCAGCCACCACCTCCAGCGCGCTGCCCGGATCCAGCCGCGGCAGCACCCGGTTCAGCGGATTCCCCAACGGCATCGGCGAACCCGACGCGGTGCCGACCCGCCAGCCGACCTCCCCCTCGCCGTCGCGCACCTCCACCACCGGCCGGTCCGCGCGCACCGCGTACGGCGCCACCCCGGACGGCACCGGCCGGTCCTCGGTGGTCCCGTCGATGCGCAGCTCGTCCCGGTCCGGGTCGATGCGCAGCCGCGAGGTGTAGAGCCTGCGGTCGACCTCCGCCGACGGCCGCCCGTGGTGCACGTAGTACAGCTCGGTCGAATCCGGCGACGCGATCACGCTGCCGTGCCCGGTCGAGTACAACCCCTGCCCCGCGTCCTGCGCGAGCACCGGGTTCGCCGGGCTCTTGCGCCACGGCCCCAGCGGATCGTCCGCCACCGCGTAACCGACCCCGTAGAACGAGTTCGCGAAGTTGTTCGCCGAGTACGTCAGGAAGTACCGCGCCCGACCGTCCCGGGCCGTCGCGCGCACCACCGTCGACCCCTCCGACCACCGCCGGTCCTTCTCCGCGCCACCGGTCTCCGCGTAGTCGTCTACGTGCGCGTTCTCCCACTGCTGCGGGTCGGAGGCGTAATCGATGATCGGGACGTAGCCGTCCTTGCGCACCCCCGGCGGATCGGCCGGATCCCGGTTGGCGTCGACGTGCTCCGGCGCGATCCGCGGCATCGTGGCTCCCGCCGGGTCGTCCCACCACTCCGAGGTCAGCTCCACCGCGAGGACGTTCGACTCCTCCACGTACTTGCCGAGGCCGTGGTCCCACACCCAGTTCCGGTAGGCGTTGCGGGAGAAGTACAGGACGATCCGCCCGTCGTCGAAGAACACGTTCGGATCGATGAACGGGATGTAGGTGCCCAGCGGCGCCGTCATCCCCTCCTCCAACGTCTCCGGCGGCTTCTTCTGCTCGGCGTCCATCAGCAGGTTCACGTCGTGGTAGTCCGGGTCGTACGGGTGGTAGTCGATCGGACCCGGTTGGATGTTGCGGAACGGCCCGGCGGGCGAATCCGACACCGCCACCCCGACCTTGCTCGGTTCCTCGAAGTCCGCGTACCCGAACTGCTCGGCGATCCCGTCCCGCAACCGCGCCGAGTAGAACAGGAAGTACCGGCCCGTTGCCGGGTTGTGGTAGACCTCCGGCGCCCAGAACCAGTCCCGGCCCCACTGCGTCCCGTCGCCCATGTCCAGCGCCCCGCCCGGAATCCGCTGCCACGTCACGAGATCCGGCGAGCGGTAGATCGCGAACGCGTACCCCGGGTCGGCGCCGTCGGTGGAGTAGGCGAAGTAGTCGCCGCTGCCCGGATCGCGCAGCACGAACGGATCGGCCGCAGGCAACGCCGCATCGTTGAAGTAGGTCGCATCGCTCGCCGGGCGCGGCTGGGCGACCGCGCCGTGCGCCGCCGACGCCAGCAGGATCGGCAACGCGAACAGGACCCCGCGCACTCGCGACCACCTGACCGACACTCGGTCCTCCTCGTCACGCACCGAACCCAGCCGGGCACCAGCGGTGACACTTCCCCTGATCAACACGAGTTGTCAAGGGCCGACACGCCCGCACCACCTGGCTGCCGAGCACGCCCCGAAAGCTGGCAAAGTGCAGGTATGCCCACCGTTCCCTCGTTCCCCCGCCACAGCGCGCGCACCCAGGGCTTCACCCTCGGCGTGCCGCGCACGTTCACCATCACCCCCGATGGCCGGACCGTGCTGTTCCTGCGTTCCGCCAGCGGAACCGACCGCAGCAACGCCCTGTGGCGCTGGGACGTCACGACCGGCGCCGAGACCCAGGTCGCCGACCCGGGCGCGCTGCTGGTCGACGACGAGGTCTCCGACGAGGAGCAGGCCCGGCGGGAGCGGTCCCGGGAACGCGCCACCGGCATCACCGGCTACGCCACCGACGCCACCGGCACCCACCTCGCGTTCACCCTCTCCGGCAAGCTCTTCCACGCCGACCTCGGCACCGGCGCCGTCCAGCAGCTGCCCGCGCGCGAACCCGCCGCCGACCCTCGACCCGACCCGCACGGGCGCTGGATCGCCTACCTCTCCGGCGGCGCGCTGCGGCTGATCGGTACCGACGGCAGCGGGGACCGGGCGCTCGCCGAACCCGGCAACGCCACCACCACCTGGGGCGCCGCCGAATTCATCGCCGCCGAGGAGATGGCCCGCTACCGCGGCTACTGGTGGTCGCCCGAAGGCACCGCCGTGCTCGCCGCCCACGTCGACGAAGAACCCGTTCAGCACTGGTACCTCGCCGACCCCGCCGACCCGGCGAGACCACCGCGCGAACTGCGCTACCCCGCCGCGGGCACCGCGAACGCCGAGGTCGGGCTCGCCGTGCTCGGCGTCGACACCGCACCCGTCGAAGTCCGGTGGGACCGCGGCAGCCACCCCTACCTGGTCACCGCGCACTGGACGCACCACGGTCCGCCGCTGATCGCGGTGCAGAGCCGGGACCAGCGCGAACAGCTGGTGCTCGCCGTCGACCCCGCCACCGGCGGCACCCGCGAAGTGCACCGCGACACCGACGAGCACTGGATCGAGATCAAGCCCGGCTGGCCCGCCTGGCACCCCGGCGGCGACCTGGTGCGCATCGGCGTCGACGGCGACAGCTACCGGCTGTTCGTCGGCGACGCCCCGTGGACCCCCGAGGGCCTGCAGGTGCGTTCCATCGTCGACATCGGCGAGGACGTGCTCATCACCGCCTCCGCCGACGACCCCGCCGAGATCCACCTCTACCGGTGCGACGCCGACGGCGCCGAACGCCTCAGCACCGAACCCGGCGTGCACGGCGCCACCCGCGCCGGCGGCACCCTGCTGCACGCGCACTCCGGACTCGACTCCCAGCACACCCGGTTCCAGGTCACCGACGGCCACCGCGCCCTCGGCGAGATCTCCTCCCACCCGGAGGACCCGTCGATCGTGCCGAACGTGCGGCTGCTGCGGCTCGGCGAACGCCGGTTGCGCACCGCGCTGCTGCTCCCCCGCGACCACACCCCCGACGACGGCCCGCTGCCGGTGCTGCTCGACCCCTACGGCGGCCCGCAGGCGCAGCGCGTCCTCGCCCGGCGCCAGGGCTTCCTCACCTCGCAGTGGTTCGCCGACCAGGGGTACGCGGTGGTCGTCGTCGACGGCCGCGGCATGACCGGCCGCGGCCCGTCCTGGGACCGCGCGATCAGCGGCGACCTCGCCGAGCCACCGCTGCAGGACCAGGTGGACGCGCTGCACGCGCTCGCCGAGCAGCACCCCGAGATCGACCTGGGCCGCGTCGCGATCCGCGGCTGGTCCTTCGGCGGCTACCTCGCCGCGCTCGCGGTGCTCCGCCGCCCCGACGTGTTCCACGCCGCCATCGCCGGCGCACCCGTCACCGACTGGCGGTTGTACGACACCCACTACACCGAGCGGTACCTCGGCGACCCGGCGCGCAACCCGGAGGCCTACGCGGCGAGCTCGCTCGCCGACGACGCCGCCGGCCTGCGCAGGCCCCTGCTGCTGCTGCACGGCACCGTCGACGACAACGTGTTCCCCGCGCACTCGCTGCGGCTGTCCGCGGCGCTGCAGGCAGCGGCCCGACCGCACACCATGCTGTCGCTGCCCGGCGTCAGCCACATGCCGACCGACGAGACCACCTCGGAGAACCTGCTGCTCATCCAGGTCGAATTCCTCCGCGCCGCTCTCGGCGGAGATCGCCGCGCCCAACCCTGACCCCGAACCGGTCGTCCGGAAAGGGGCTTCGCGGGCTGTCCCGCGAAGGCCCTTTTTGCGAACTCAACAATTCTTCCGCGTTGCCGCTTCCGGCTGCCGACGAATTGGTTTCCGTCGCGGATCCGGTTCTCGACCACCGCCGACGAACGGCACCATTTCACGCTTCATCAGAATGAGTGAACATGATCCTCCCCGATTATCGATGACTTCCGCTCCCGTTCCCTCCCCGGTTAGAGTCCCGGCCACGAATCGGGTCGCACTCCATCGCGACCACCGGCACCGCACTCCACCATTCGGCACCGCACGCCCGCCGGCCGTGCGCCGGGCCGAAGCGGAATCCGCGGCGAACTCCGACCCCGAGGGGATCCTCCCGTGCAGAACAACACGCACCTCGCTTCCACCGACGAAGTGACGGAGGAGTGGCGGCAGCGGGCCCGCCGGGACGGGCTGGCCCGCGTCATGCGCGCCTCCCAGCCCGCCGAGCACAACGCGGACACGACGGAACGGACCCGGAAAGCGGTGGCGGAGGGCCTGCGGACCGCGGCCCGAGAGCTGAGCCGCCCGCTCGCCACCGCATTGGAGGTCGGCTGCGGCATCGGCCGCCTGACCCCGACGTTGGCCGCGCACGCGGACCACATCACCGCGCTCGACATGACCCCCGGAATGCTGGAGGCGGCACGCGAATCGTGCGCCGATCTGACCAACGTGGATTTCGAGCTGGCCCGGGCCGAGAACCTCCCGTGGAACGGCCGGAAGTTCGACGTCGCCGTTTCCGTGTGGGTTCTCATGCACGTGCTCGACGAAGAGGCGCTGACCCGGATCTGCCGATCGATCTCGCGATCCTGCCACTACTTCGTGCTCGTGGAATACGCGGAGGCGGCGATCCCGGTCAGCGAATGGTCCCGACTGCGTTCCGCCGACGACTACCTCGCACTGATGCCGGGCGCACAGCTCGTCGAAACCCGGGAGCTGGATCACGGGGGCGACCGTTCCACCGCGGCGCTGATCCGGTTCCCCAGCGCGATCGAATCGCGAGCGCGCAAGAATTGAACGATCCCGGCACGACCAACCGGAACGCGACGAGCCGGACCCGCCCGGGCACATGATCACCGGCGCGTCCGCAGCGCTCCTCCCACGACGACGACCGCCCGCCGGCGGCCCCGCAACGGGCGGAACGACGCGGCACCACGAGCTCCGGACATCGAACCGGAGCAGCTCACGCCGCCGGCGAGAGCGGAATCTCCGCCCGCAGTTCGAACCCCTCGTCCGAAGGCACCGCGTCCAGCGTGCCGCCCAGCATCCGCACCCGCTCCGACAACCCGGCCAGCCCCGAACCGCCGCACCCCACGTCCGGCGCGTCGCCCACCGCCCCCGCGCGAGCGCCCAGCACCCCCGCGCGAGCGCCCAGCACCGGAGCACCGTTGCGCACCACGACCCGCAGCAGCTCGTCGTCCCCGGTCAGCTCCACCACGACCGCCGCGCCCGGCGCGTGCTTCGAGACGTTCGTCAGCGCCTCCTGCACCACCCGGTACACGGCCCGGCTCACCCCGGGCGACAACTGCACCGCCTGCGAGCACTCATCGCTGAGCGTCACCCGGATCCCCGACCGCCGGGCCCGCGCCACCAGCTCCGGAATGGCCCGCGCGCTCGTCGAGTCCCACTGATCGGCCGCCAGGCCCAGCGTCGAACGCATCTCGCCCAACGCCTCCTTCGCCAGCTCCCGCACCCGGGTCGCCGAGGCGCGAACCTCGGCCTGCTCGCTGCTCGCGTGCAGCGCCGCCGCCTCCACCGCGATCAACGTGACGTGGTGCCCGACCGCATCGTGGATCTCGCGGGCGATCCGGGACCGCTCCTCCGCGCGCGCAGCACCCTCCTTCGCGAGCAGCTCCGACTCGGTCGCCGCCCGCAACCGGTCCAGGCTCGCCGTCAACTGCGCCCGCGTCGCCAGCAGCGTGCCCATCGCCGTCGGCACGCCCGCGCAGACCAGCGCCGTCACCGCCGCCATCGTCAGGCTCGCCGCGGACAACAGCCGCCACTGCTGGACCGCCACCGGCAGGAACGCGGACGACGCCGCCAGCAGCGCCCAGCAGAGCAGCCACCACGTGTTCGACCACGCCCGGCCCAACCGGAACAGCGCCACGCACGTCGGCGCCCACGCGAGCCCACCGACCAAGCCGGGCAGGCACAGCAGCAACGACAACAGCGGACACCGGTGCCGCAGCACCAGACCGGCGCACGCGACCAGCGCCGCGGGCAGGGCCCACGCCTGGTCGGTCTCCGACAGCAGCACCACCACCACCGGCACCAGCACCGCGAGCACGTCCAGCAGCAGGCGCTCGCGACCGAACCCGGCCGGCCCGCTCAACGCAGCTCGCCCTCACCCGTCCCCGCGACGCGCTGCGCGATCAACGCCGCCTGCACCCGGTTCTCCGCACCCAGCTTGCTCAACACCGTCGAGACGTAGCTCTTCACCGTCGCCTCGGTCAACCCCAACCGGTCACCGATGTGCGCGTTGGACCGACCGGCGCCGAGCAGCTCCAGCACCTGCCGCTCCCGCGCGGACAGGCTCCGCACCAACCGCACCTCGTGCGTCGAATCGCCCATCGAGCGGAACCGCGGCAGCAACCGCACCACGATCCGCGGATCCAGCACCGCACCACCCGCGGCCAGGTCCTGCACCGCCCGCACCAGCGCGCCCGGTTCCGCGTCCTTGAGCAGGAACCCGTGCGCCCCCAGGCGCAACGCCTCCGACACGTAGTCGTCCAGGTCGAAGGTGGTCAACATCGCACACACCGGAGGACGGGGCAGGCCACGCAGCTCCCGCAACGCCGCCAGCCCGTCCTTGCCCGGCATCTGCACGTCGATCAGCGCCACGTCCGGCTGGTGCGTGCGCACCACCGACAGCAGCTCCTCACCGGTACCGGCCTCGGCGACGACCCGGATCAGGCCGTCGTGCTCCAGCAGGACCCGCAGGCCGCGCCGCAGCATCACCTCGTCATCGGCCAAGACCAAGCGGATCGGCCGCACCGCGGAACCTTCCGCAGCGGAGTCAGCACGCACCCTGGGTCACCTCCCCCTGTACAAAGGGCCGACCGAAGGTTATCGGCAAGGCAATCTTGGTCTGCGTGCAGTACCCGGCCGTTGGTCCGATCAGCCGCGTGCCTTGCGCCCGTCCTTGCGCTCGCGCACCCGCACCGAGATCCGGACGGGACTGCCGGTGAACCCGAACTCCTCGCGGAACCTGCGCTCCACGAACCGGCGGTAACCGGCCTCCAAGAAGCCGGTGGTGAACAGCACCAGTGTCGGCGGGCGCGGGTGCGCCTGCGTCGCGAACAGGATCTTCGGCTGCTTGCCACCGCGCACCGGCGGCGGGCTCGCCGCCACCAGGTCCGACAGCCACGAGTTGAGCCGCCCGGTCGGGATCCGGGTGTCCCAGGACTCCAGCGCCGTGCGCAGCGCCGGCGCCAGCTTCGCCACCGAACGCCCCGTCTCCGCCGAGACGTTCACGCGCTCCGCCCAGCGGGCGCGCACCATCTCGCGGTCCAGCTCCTTGTCCAGCCGATGCCTGCGGTCCTCGTCGACCAGGTCCCACTTGTTGCACACCAGCACCAGCGCCCGGCCTGCCTCGATGACCATGCCGATCACCCGCAGGTCCTGCTCGGTCAGCGGCTCCGAGGCGTCGATCAGCACGACCGCCACCTCCGCCGCCTCGATCGCGGCCTTGGTGCGCAGCGACGCGTAGTACTCGGTGCCGCTGGCGGTGCGGACCCGCTTGCGCAGCCCGGCGGTATCGACGAACCGCCACACCTCGCCGTCCAGCTGCACCAGCGAGTCCACCGGGTCCACCGTGGTGCCCGCGACGTCGTCGACGACCGCGCGCTGCTCACCGGTGAGCCGGTTCAGCAGGCTCGACTTGCCCACGTTCGGCTTGCCCACCAGCGCGACCCGGCGCGGACCACCGCTGGCGCCGAACTGCTCGTGCGGCACCTCCGGGAACACGTCCAGGATCGCGTCCAGCAGGTCACCGGAACCGCGCCCGTGCAACCCGCTGATCGGCCGCGGCTCACCCAGGCCCAGCGACCACAGCGCCGCGGCGTCCGCCGCGGTCCGCTCGTCGTCGACCTTGTTCGCAGCCACCAGCACCGGACGCTTCGAGCGGCGCAGCACCCGCGCCACCGCCTCCTCCGTCGCGGTCGCCCCGACCTGGGCGTCCACCACGAGCAGCACCGCGTCCGCCGTGGACATCGCCATCTCGGCCTGCTGGGCCACCGCGGCCTGCAAGCCCTTCGCGCCCGGCTCCCAGCCGCCCGTGTCGACCACGGTGAAGCGCCTGCCGTTCCACAACGCGTCGTAGGCCACCCGGTCCCTGGTCACGCCCGGCTTGTCCTGCACCACCGCCTCGCGGCGGCCCAGCAACCGGTTCACCAGCGTCGACTTGCCCACGTTGGGCCTGCCGACCACCGCCAGCACCGGCTGCGGACCACCTTCGGCGTCCTCCTCGGCGCCTTCGACACCGTCGAACTCGGCCCACTCGGCCTCGTCCGACCACGTCCCGTCCAGGCCGCCGTCGAGCGGCGCACCCACGTCTTCCGGGCCGCCCACCGACTCTTCGGTCACGCTTGTTTCCCTCTCGCATCGTCGCTTTCGGAGGTCCCGGCGATCAGCCCGTCCAATTCGGCGATCAGCCCGACCAGTTCGTCGCGGACCTGCTCGGTCGCAGCCGTCAACCCGGCGCGCCCCTTGGCGACCGGCAACGTCACCGGCTCGCCGAACAGCACATCCACCCTGGGCAGCAGCCTACGGCCCCGTCCCTCCGGACGGCGCGTGCCCCGGCAGGCCACCGGCAGCATCCGCGCCCCGGAGGTCCGCGCCAGCCACGCCGCCCCGTGCTCGGCTTTGGCCACGTCGCCACCGCCGCTGCGGGTCCCCTCCGGGAACACCGCGACGAGCCCGCCCGCGCGCAGCACCCGCACCGCCGCCAGCAGCGGGGTGCGGTCCGGTTCTCCGCGGCGCACCGGGATCTGCCCGATGCGGCGGAGGAACCAGCCCAGCGGGCCCTTGAACATCTCGTGCTTGACCAGGAACACCGCTTCGCGCGGCAGCATTCCGAACAGCAGCGGACCGTCGATCAGCGAGCTGTGGTTCGCCACCAGCACCAGCGGCCCCGTCCGCGGCACCCGGTCCAGGTGGTGGACGTGCGTGCGGTACGGCAACCGCACGAAGGTCCGGCCGATCCATCGCCCGAACCGGTGCATGCGACGCGACGCGCCTTCCGGCAGATCGCCTTCGCCGGGCTCGCTCATCGGATCGTCCCCACTCCGGCGAACAGCCCGCGGGCCTCCGCCAACCCCAGCAGCCGGTCCAGCACCCCGGCCACGTCCAGGTCCGTCGTGTCCAGCTCCACCGCGTCCTCGGCCATCCGCAGCGGCGACACCGCGCGCCCGGAGTCGAACGCGTCCCGCCGCTGCACGTCCGCGTGGGTGCGCTCCAGGTCGGCGAGCCGCCCGGCCGCCACGTCCTGGTCGCTGCGGCGGCGCGCCCGCGCCTGCGCGGACGCGGTGAGGTACACCTTCAGCCCCGCGTCCCGCGCGACCACCGTGCCGATGTCGCGGCCTTCCACGACCACGCCGCCCGGCGAGGCCAGCGCATCGGCGATGATCCGGCGCTGCTCGGCGACCAGCAGCTCGCGCACCCGCGCCACCGCCGACACCGCGGAGACCGCACCGGTGACCTCCGGCCCCCGGATCTCCAGCGCCACGTCCTCCCCGGCCATCGAGACCGCCGGGTCCCGGGGGTCGGAGCCCATCTCGGGCAGCGAGGCCGCCGCGACCTCCGCCACCGCGTCCGCGTCCGCGACCGGGACCCCGGCGCGCAGCACGGCGAGCGTCACCGCCCGGTACATCGCGCCCGTGTCGAGGTACGACGCCGACAGCGCCGCGGCCAGCTTCCGGGCCACCGTGGATTTCCCAGTGCCCGAGGGACCGTCGAGGGCCACCACCCCACGAAGCTCGGCGTGTGCCACGTCGAGTCTCCTCCTTCATCACCGCCGGCCGAGGAAACGCCGGACCAACAGCCCATTGTGCCCGCTGGTCCGAGCGGTTCCCCACTCGCGTCCGGATCCGGCGCGCGCCGCCCCCACCACCCGTTCGCGCTGCCCGTTCCGCCCCGGTTCCGCGCGGGGCACGCACGTGCGCTCGGGTTCCTGTACTAGGATCGAACACGTGGACGTCACAGTGACCCCGCTTCCGGGACTCGGGACCCAGCAGGACTTCGTTACTCGTTCCGGGCACAGGATCGGTGTGATCACGTATCGCGACGGACGCTTCGAGCTGATCGTCTCCGGTCACGACGACCCGGACAAGGTAGCCGCCTCGGCAGGTCTGACCGCCGAGGAGACCAACACCCTCGCCAACTTGCTCGGCGCCCCCCAGCTGGTGGCCCGCCTGAGCGAGCAGCAGCGCGAGGTGGCCGGGATCAACACCTGGCAGCTCCCTGTCGATCAAGGCTCTCCCTACGACGGGCGCACTCTCGGCGAGACCGAGATGCGCACCCGCACCTCGGCGTCGATCGTCGCCGTGGTGCGCGGCGGAACCGTGCACCCGTCACCGCGTCCCGATTTCGAATTCAGTGCCGGCGACCTCGTGGTCGTGGTCGGCACCGCCGACGGCCTGCGGGCCGCAGGCGAGATCCTCGAACGCGGCTAGGCGCTCCGCGCCGAACGCCGCGAGGTGATGGTCGTCCGCACCGCCCGGGAGCACCGCGCTCTCGGGCGGGAACCCCGTGCGCTCTGGGCACGGGACAACTGAACAGGTACTCGGACAGGGCGAGAGGAAACACTGGTGCACGACACGGCGATCTCCCTCATCGAACTGGGAGCGGTGTTCTTCGGTCTCGGAGTTCTCGGCCGCCTCGCCTGGAAGATCGGCATCTCACCGATCCCGCTTTACCTCATCGGCGGAATCGCTTTCGGAACCGGCGGCTTAATACCGCTGCACGGTATCGAGCCGTTCACGCATCTAGCCTCCGAAATAGGCGTGGTGCTGCTCTTGCTCCTACTCGGGCTGGAGTACTCGGCTGGCGAACTCGTCACGGGGCTCCGGCGTTCCTGGCTGGCAGGTCTGGTGGACCTGGTGCTCAACGCGGCCCCCGGCGCGATCGTCGCGCTGCTGCTGGGGTGGGGCCCGATCGGCGCGCTGACGATGGCAGGCGTCACCTACATCTCCTCCTCCGGCATCATCGCGAAGGTCCTCGGTGACCTGGGCAGGCTCGGCAACCGCGAAACACCGGTGGTGCTGTCGATCCTGGTCTTCGAAGACCTGGCGATGGCGCTGTACTTGCCGATCCTCACCGCGGTGCTCGGCGGGGTGAGCCTGCTGGGCGGGTTGACCGCCGTCGGCGTCTCGCTGATCGTCATCTCGGTCGTGCTGGTGGTGGCGCTGAAGTTCGGGCGCTACGTCTCGGCGCTGATCGACAGCCCCGACCCCGAGGTGTTCCTGCTGCGGCTGCTGGGTTCGGCCCTGCTGGTCGCCGGGATCGCCTCGGAGCTGCAGGTTTCGGCGGCGGTGGGATCGTTCCTGCTGGGCATCGCGATCTCCGGTTCCACGGCGCAGAACGCGACGCGGATGCTGGAGCCGCTGCGCGACCTGTTCGCCGCGGTGTTCTTCGTGGTGTTCGGCTTGAACACGGATCCTTCGAAGATCCCGCCGGTGCTGGGCTTCGCGCTGCTGCTGGCGGTGGTCACCGCGATCACGAAGATCGGCACGGGCTGGTTCGCCGCCCATTCCCAGGGAATCGGCAAGATGGGCCGGGCGCGCGCCGGTGCGGCGCTGGTGGCCCGTGGTGAGTTCTCCATCGTCATCGCCGGCCTCGCGGTCGCCTCGGGCGCCGTCTCGGGCGAGCTGGCCGCGCTGGCCACCGCTTACGTGCTGCTGATGGCGATCCTCGGGCCGGTCGCGGCGCGCGTGGTGGAGCCGGTGGCGCGCAGGCTGGTCTCGCGGAAGCAGGCCGCGAAGGCGTGAACCCGCGGCACGACGAGGATCTTCCACCTACCCGCTGAGGTCTCCCGCGCGGCCGAGCGCCGCCGGACCGGTCCAGGCCGGGGACGCCGGACGACCACCAGGTCGCCGCGCCTCCCCGGCCTGCTTCGTTTCCGGGTCTCCGGCGGATTGATTTCACCCGACACTGAGACGATCGCAGATTCCGAACGCGTCAGGCGAAGAAGAACCCGCCTCGCCGAGCGGGGCGGGTCCTCCGGGAAGATCACATGCCGACGGCCCGGTAGAGCGCGCCGACCTCCTTGCGGTCCAGCTTGCGGATCGCGCCGGGACGCTCGTTGCCCAGCCGGACCTCGTCGATCGCGGTGCGCACCAGCCGCTTCACCGGGTGGCCCACGTGCTCCAGCACCCGGCGGACGACGTGCTTGCGGCCCTCGTGCAGCACGACCTCGACCAGCGCGCGCCCCTCGTTCACGTCGACCAGCCGGAACTTGTCCAGCTTCACCGGACCGTCGTCCAGGGTGACCCCGGCGCGCAACCGCTTGCCCAGGTCCTTCGCGATCGGCCCCGGCACCTCGGCCAGGTAGGTCTTGAGGACCTGGTACGACGGGTGCATCAACCGGTGCGCCAGCTCACCGTCGTTCGTGATCAGGAGCAGGCCTTCGGTGTCCACGTCCAGCCGCCCCACGTGGAACAGCTTGCCGTCCCGCTCCCGCAGGTAGTCGCCGATGCACGGCCGCCCCTGGTCGTCGGACATCGAGCAGAGGATGCCCTTGGGCTTGTTCAGCAGCAGGTGCTGCACGTCCTCGTTCACGACGACCCGGGTGCCGTCCACGTGGATCACCGAGTTCTCCGGGTCCACCCGCCTGCCGAGCTCGGTGACGACCTCGCCGTCCACCTCGATGCGGCCCTCGGTGATCATCCCCTCGGCGGCGCGGCGCGAAGCCACCCCCGCTCGGGACAGCACCTTCTGCAGGCGGATTCCCTCCGGCTGCGCATCCGCGGCGGAGGAAGAAGCCGGGGCACGGTGTTCAGACATCGTCGATCGTATCCACTTCAGGCAGCAGGGGAGCCAGCGGCGGAAGGTCCTTCAGCGACGACAGGCCGAGCCGTTCCAGGAACAGCTCCGTCGTGCAGTACAGGAACCCGCCGGTCTCCGGGTCGGTACCGGCCTCCTCGACAAGGCCGCGCCCCACCAGGGTACGGATGACGCCATCGACGTTGACACCGCGTACCGCCGCCACCCGCGCCCGGGTCACCGGCTGCCGGTAGGAGATGACCGCGAGCGTCTCCAACGCGGCCCTGGTCAGCTTCGCGCGCTGCCCGTCGAGCAGGTAGCGCTCCACGTACGGCGCGTAGGTCTCCCTGGTGTAGAACCGCCATCCCTCGCCGACCCGGCGCAGGTCGATGCCCCGCCCGGCCTCCTCGTAGCCGCTGGCCAGCCGCTGCAGCGCGGTGCGGATGCGGGCGACGGGCTGGTCCAGGGTGTCGGCCAGCAACGCCTCCCCCGCCGGGACGTCGACCACCAGCAGCAGGGCCTCCAGCGCGGAGTCGAGGGCGTCGTCCTCGGTCAGGTCCGGCGGGGTGCGGGACACCGCGACGGCCGCGTCGGACCGGGCCGGGGCGTCGTCCTCGGGTTCGGAGCCCGCGGGGCGCCCGTCCTCGGCCTGGCCGGTTCCGGGCGCTAGCTCGGCCGGGTCTGCCGCCGGGCCGTCGGCTCCGGTGGGCGGGGTGTCGATGGCGTCGGTTCCGGACTGCTCGTCGGCGGACGGCCCTCCGGTCGCGGACTCGTCGGCGGTGGTCGGCTCGGCGTCGTCCGGCTCGGCGGCTGCCGGCTCAGCCGTGTCCAGTCCGGCGTCGTCCGACTCGGCAGCCCCCGGCTCAGCAGCCCTCGATCCGGCAGCCCTCGGTCCAGCAGTGCCCGGCTCGGCGTCGTCGGTGTCGGCGGCCGGTTCCGCGCCCGGCTCGGCGGCGGAGATCTCGTCCGCAGCGGACTCGGCACCGGCGGGCTCGGCCGCGAGGAGCTCGTCGCCGACGGGTTCACCGTCGATGGGCGAGCCGCCGACGGACGTGCCCGCGTCCGGTTCACCGCTCACCACGCGGGATCCGGTCGACGGCTCGGCACCGGCCCGGCCGTCACCCGGCTCGGCGGGCCGAGCCCGTCCCCCCGGCACGGTCTCCGGCGCCACCGCCGCATCCGCGGCCTGCTCGGCCTCGTCCGCACCGGAAGCTTCGTCGTGCACTGCGCTCACCCGTATTCCTCTTCGTTCGCGCTGCGCCGGTCGGCCTCGGCCGCCAGCCGCGCGTCCTCCAGGCTGCCGCCGACCCAGCGCACCACCAGGTCGCCCAGCGGATCCTCCTGCTCGAACGCCAGCACCTTCTCCCGGAACAGCTCCAGCAGCGCCAGGAAGCGGGCGACGATCTCCACCGTGTGCTCGCAGTCCGCGACCAGCGCCGAGAAGTCCGCCGCGCCCCACTCGGCCAGCCGCACCCGCAGCAGCGCGGCGTGCTCGCGCACCGACACCTGGTGCTGGTGGATGTGGTCCAGCGACACCGACGGCGGCGGCTTCGGCCGGAACACCGCGGCCGCGATCTCCGCGAGCCGCTGCGGTCCGACCCCGATCATCACCTCGGGCAGCAGGTTCTCGTAGCGCGGCTCCACCGCCACCGACCGCGGGTAGCGGCGCAGCGCCCCCGCTTCCAGCTCGCTGAACAGCGCCGCGACCTGCTTGTACGCGCGGTACTGCAGCAACCGCGCGAACAGCAGGTCCCGCGCCTCCAGCAGCGCCAGGTCGTCCTCGTCCTCCACGTCGGCGGCGGGCAGCAACCGGGCCGCCTTCAGATCCAGCAGCGTCGCGGCCACGACCAGGAACTCGGTCGTCTCGTCGAGGTTCCAGTGCTCGCCCAACGCCTTGGTGTAGGCGATGAACTCGTCGGTGACCTTGTGCAGCGCCACCTCGGTGACGTCCAGCTGGTGCTGCGAGATCAACTGCAGCAAGAGGTCGAACGGGCCCTCGAAGTTGTCCAGCCGCACCGTGAACCGCCCGGTCGAGGTGGTTTCCTCCGCGGCGGCCACGCCCGGAGCCTCGGCGTCGGCCTCGTCCTGCACCTCAACAGCATCGACCCCGCCGGGAACGGAGTCGGTCACTCGCCGGGCTCCCGCCGCAATTCGCGCACCAGCACCGAATCCGCACCCCGCGCCTCAAGATCAGCGAGCAGCATCGCCACCCCTTCACGCACGACCCTGCCGCGATCCACCGCGATGCCGTGCTCAGCGCGCAGCGCGAGCCGGGCCTGTTCCAACGCCAGCAACTCCTCATCGGAGACGTACACGGTGATTTTCGCATCGTGCTTGCGGCGTCCCGACCCCGACCTGCCCCGCGATCCGCCGGAGCCCGGCTCGGCCGCACGTGCACCGGCGCCGGGGGCGGGCTCGACCCGGGGCTCGGCAGGTGGTTCCGGCGGTTCGGAGGCGCGCGCCGTGGTCCGGAACAGCTCGGACGCACCGGGCAGCTCGGCACGACGCCTCACGCGCCCTCCCCGACAGCGGATCGCACGGGAACCGTCACCGCGCGATCACCTCGCGCGCCAGCGAGCGGTAGGCCTGCGCGCCTGCGGAACGCGGCGCCCAGCGGGTGATCGGCTCCCCGGCGACCGTCGTCTCCGGGAAGCGCACCGTCCGGTTGATCACGCTGTCGAAGACGACGTCGCCGAACGCCTCGACCACGCGCGCCATCACCTCGCGGGAGTGCAACGTCCGCGGGTCGAACATGGTCGCCAGGATGCCGCTGATCTCCAGCTTCGGGTTCAGCCGCTCCTGCACCTTCTCGATCGTGTCGATCAGCAGGGCCACCCCGCGCAGGCTGAAGAACTCGCACTCCAACGGGATGATCACGCCGTCCGCGGCGGCGAGCGCGTTCACCGTCAGCAGGCCCAGCGACGGCTGGCAGTCCACCAGGATGAAGTCGTACTCCTTCATCGCCGGGAACAGCACGCGCTGCAGGGTCTGCTCGCGGCCCACCTCCGCGACCAGCTGCACCTCGGCGGCCGACAGGTCGATGTTGCTCGGCAGCAGGTCCATGCCCTCGACGGTCGTGGACATCACCACGTCCCGGATGTCGACGGACCGCTCCATGATCACGTTGTAGATCGTCTGGTCCAGCTGGTGCGGCTGCACCCCCAGGCCGACCGAGAGCGCACCCTGCGGATCGAAGTCCACCAGCAGCACCCGGCGCCCGTACTCGGCGAGCGCGGCACCCAGGTTGATCGTCGACGTCGTCTTGCCGACGCCGCCCTTCTGGTTGCACATGGCCAGTACCGAGGCCGGGCCGTGCCGGTCCAGCAGCGGCGGTTCCGGGACATGCCTGCGCGGGCGGCCGGTCGGGCCGATGTTCGCGTCCGGCGACAACTCGGCCTCACCGCCCGAAGCCGAGGGCTTGTGCGGGGCGATGCTCAGGTCGACCGCGCCCCGGGACCGCCCTTCGGCGGAGGGCTGCGGTGTCGACATGGCGCTAGGACTCCTTGTCTGCCGGCGACGATCATACCGATCGAGCGCAGCCTAAGTGGCATTCGCGACCAGCGGCAACGCGCCTCGCCGAGCACCGGCGAAATGCGTCCCACCCCACTCCATCGGGTTCACGGGTCCCGCCGCAACGCCCTCGGATGGGCGGTCGCGTACACCTCGCGCAACGTGTTCACCGTGACCAGCGTGTACACCTGCGTGGTCGTCACCGAGGCGTGCCCGAGCAATTCCTGCACCACTCGCACGTCCGCTCCGCCTTCCAGCAGATGGGTGGCGAACGAATGCCGCAGCACGTGCGGCGACACCGCGCTGCTGATCCCCGCCCGGTCGGCGGCGGACTTCAACGCGTTCCACGCGCTCTGCCGGGACAACCTGCCGCCGTGCGAATTCAGGAAGACCGCCGCGTCGCCCTTGCCGCGGGCGGCCAGCACCGGCCGCGCCCGCACCAGGTAGGCATCCAGCGCCTCCAACGCGGGACGCCCGATCGGGACCAGCCGTTGCCGGCCGCCCTTGCCGTTGAGCAGCACCGTGCGCTCCGCCGAGTTCACGTCGTCGACGTCCAGCCCCACCGCCTCCGAGATCCGAGCTCCCGAGGAGTACAGCAGTTCCAGCAGCGCCCGGTCCCGCAGTCCGCGCACGTCCCGGCTGTTCGCCCCGTCCAGCAACCGCAGCACGTCGGCCACCGGCAACGCCTTCGGCAACCGGCGGGCCGGGCTCGGCGGCGACACCTCGCGCGCGACGTCCGCGTCCACCCACCCCTCGGCGTGGGCGAACCGGTGCAGGCCGCGCACCGCGACCAGCGCCCGCGCCGCCGAGGAGGGCGCGAGCGGCGGGTGCTCGTCCGTGCCCTCGCGCAATTCCGCGGCGAACTCCGCCAGGTGCAACGCGGTCACCTCGCGCAACACGCGCACTCCCGAACCGGCCAAGTGCCCGCCGTAGCGGCGCAGATCTCGCGAATACGAATCCAAGGTGCTGCGGGCGCTGCCCCGCTCCACCGCCAAGTGGTCCAGGAAACCGGAGCAGGCGGTGCGCAATCCCTCGGGAAGGTCCTCGAAGGCTTTCACGGGCCGAACTCCTCTGCGCGAAACGAACAGGTCGCAGCGTAAGCCGCCGCACCGCCGGAACTCCGGCCACCCGCCATGGTGCCGAAGGACTCCCGACCGCGAGCAGTGCGTATCCCGCAACGAGAGAACGGAGCAAGCGCGATTAGCCCGAAAGCATGCCGAGCCTCTCCGAATCGCCATTCCGAGCGGCCCGGTTCGACTAGCCTGATCACCGTGACTTCCCCGTACGATCCCGGCCGGATGCGCATCGGCGACCACGAGCGGGCGCAGGCCATCGAAGCGCTCGGCGAGCACTACTCCCTGAGCAGGCTGAGCCTCGGCGAGTACGAGGAACGCGTCGACCAGGCGACCCGCGCGGTCACCGGCGACGACCTGGTGGCCCTGTTCACCGACCTGCCCGCGCCCCGCCCCGCCGGCGCGGGCCCGGCCCCCCGCGGGGGCCCCCCCCCCCCCCCCCCGGGCGGGGGGGGCGGGGGCAAAGCCCACGTCCCCGGGGCCCCCGGGGGCGACGCCGACGAACCGCAGGCCGGGGCTCTTCGCCAGCACGCCGGCCGTCACCGGCGCCATCTGGGTCAG
>NZ_JAIUKC010000071.1:0-21495 GCF_020177435.1 Saccharopolyspora sp. 7B
GCCCCGCCCCGTCCGCGGCCCTCGCCCCGGCGGTGGGCCGCCCCGTCCCGGTTGTGAGCACGGAGTCATGAAGCGCACCGACGACATTCCCGCCGACCCGATGGAACGCGCCCGCCTGCTGCGGCGGGTGCACAGCGCGGTGCTCGCCGGGGAGCGCGCGCCGCACGCCCCGCGCCCGGTGGTGTTCGAGTCCTGGCGCCGTTCGCTGGCGGCCAGCGTCGACCCGGACCGCGTCGAACCGCCGATGAGCTTCGACGTGGACCGGCTCGCGGAGATCCGCGCGGCGCACCCGATCGCGGCCTGCGTGCCGCTGCTGCGCCGCACGCTGCTCGACGCCGCCGACGGCACCACGCACATCATGGTGATCACCGACGCGGAGGGGAACATCCTCTGGCGCGAGGGGCATCCGAACGTGTGCCGGGCCGCGGACCGGGTGCGGCTGTCGGAGGGCACCACCTGGTCGGAGACCTCGATGGGCACCAACGCGATGGGCACCACGCTGGCCACCGGGCGTCCGGTGCAGATCCACTCCGCGGAACACCTGGTGCGCCGCTACCACTCGTGGACGTGCGCGGCCTCCCCGGTGCACGACCCGGAGACCGGCCGCATCCTCGGCTCGATCGACATCAGCGGCCCGCTGCACACGATGCACCCGGCGCTGGCGGCGCTGGTCGCGGCGGCGACGACGCTGGTGGAGAGCACGTTGCGGGAGTGGATGGCCCGGCGCGACGAGCGGCTGCGGGAACGGAACATGGGCGCGCTGCGGGCGCTGCGCGGTGAGCCGGGAGCGCTGCTGAGCGCCACCGGGCGGGTGGTCGCCGCCGAGCCGGGCGACCTGGCGCTGCCGGAGCGGGTCGAGCTGGACCGCCCGGAGGGCGCGCTGCTGCTGGGCGGCCGGGAGGCGCGGATCGAGCCGCTGGACGACGGCTACCTGCTGCGGGCGCCCCGGGCCGCCGCCACCGGTGCGCGGTCGTCGACCGCCGCGGGCCGGGACGGGCAGCTCCCGCCGACGCTGCGGCTGCGCTTCCTCACCTCCCGGCCGACCGCGGAACTGCGCGGTCGCGAGGTGTCGCTGAGCCCGCGCCGCGCCGAGCTGCTGGCGGTGCTCGCGCTCTCCCCCGACGGCCTCAACGCCGAGCAGCTGGCGCTGGCCCTGCACGGCGAGCAGGGCAACCCGGTGACCGTGCGCGCCGAGATCCACCGGCTGCGCACCCAGCTGGGCCACGACGTGGTGCAGACGAAGCCGTACCGGATCGCCGCCGAGGTGGACGCGGACTTCCTGCAGCTGCGCGCCGCGCTGCGGGCGGGCCGGCTGGACCCGGCGCTGGAGCTGCACCGAGGAGCGCTGCTGCCGAGCTCGGAGGCACCGGCGGTCCGCGAGGAGCGGGAGGACCTGCTGGCGGGGTTGCGCGGCGCGGTGCTCTCGGCGCGCGACCCGGAACTGCTGTGGCGGCTGGCCGACGGGGCCGCGGGCCGCGACGACATCGAGGTGCACGAGGCGCTGCTGGTGGTGCTGCCCGCGCAGGACTGGCGCCGCCCCACGGTCGCGGCCCGCCTGCACCGGCTGCTGCACGACCCGGCCTGACCGGGGTCGCGCAGCGGGTGCCGCGGCCGCGGGGCGGCGGAGGTCAGCCCGCCTTCGGCTCCAGCACCGACCACCACTCGGCGAGGCTGGGGCGTTCCGCCAGGTCGGCGAAGGTGACCTCGACGCCCTTGGTGCGCCACCGCTCCACCAGGCTCATGATCCGCACCGAGTCGAGGCCCCAGTCCAGCAGGTTCTCCTCGTCGCTGATCTCGGCCGGGTCCTCGTAGAGCAGCTCGGCCACGTCGGCCCGCACGTCGTCGAGGGTCAGCTTCCCGCTCATGTTCTCCTCCTGCACCCGTTCTCCACCGGCTTCGGCGAAGCCCGGTCCGTTCGTCGCGGCGCTCATGCCACCGCGGAAGGCTGCGGCGCCAGCGCGTCGACGAGCCGCTGCGTCGACTCCACCACGGCGCACCGCTTGGCCGCGTACTGCACCGCCATCCGGTGGTCCTCGGCGGAGAAGTCGGCGACGGCGTCGGCGGCCAGGAAGGCCTGCACCTCCTGCTGGAACGCTTCGGCCGCGGTCATCAGGCATCCGATGTGCGCGTAGATGCCGGTGATGATCAGCTGGTCGCGGCCCCAGCCGCGCAGCATCTCCCGCAGCTCGGTGCGCTGGAAGGCGCTGTAGCGCCACTTGGTCAGGCGCACGTCGCCGGGTTCCGGCGCGAGCTCGTCGATGATCGCCTCCTGCTCGGCGTCGGCGACGCCGGGGCCCCACCACTCCAGCTGGAGACCGCGCTGCTGCGGGGTCTGCCCGCTGGGCTGGGCGCAGTACACGACGGGAACCCCGGCGGCGCGGGCGCCCGCGGCGAGCCTGCGGATGTTCGGCACCACCTCGGCGAGCGGTTCGGCGTCGGGCTCGAAGACGCCCACGAAGTGCCGCTCCATGTCGTGCACGAGCAGCACGGCCCGGTCCGCGTCCGGTCGCCAGTCCACCCGGTTGGCGGGCAGTTCGTCCTGCCGCGGAACCGGGTACGGCGCGATCGTCGGCAACCCCACCTGTGCGTCCTCCTGTCCTGCTCCACGTCCGGTCCGGGGCCGCCCCGGCCGGGAATCGCCGGGCCGGCCCCGTTCGCGCGGGGCCGCTCGGCCGGTCAACGACGTTCGAGTCCCGGCACCAGGTCGCGCTGGATCGCTTCGCGCAGGTCGCGCTTGCTGACCTTGCCGACGCCGGTCTGCGGGAACGCGTCGACGAACTCGACGCGGTCGGGCACCTTGTAGCCGGCGAGGCCGCGCTGCCGGACGAACTTGATCAGCTCGCGGGCCTTCGGCGCCTCGCCGCGCGCCACCACGAAGGCGCAGGTGCGCTCGCCGAGGTACGGGTCGGGCATGGACACCACGGCGGCGTCGTGCACGGCGGGGTGGGCCAGCAGGTGGTTCTCCACCTCTTCGGCCGCGACCTTCTCGCCACCGCGGTTGATCTGGTCCTTGGCGCGGCCTTCGACGACGATGTTGCCTTCGGCGGTGAACCGCACGACGTCGCCGGTGCGGTAGAAGCCCTCGGGGGTGAACGCCTTGGCGTTGTGCTCCTCGGCCCGGTAGTAGCCGCGGATCGTGTAAGGCCCGCGGGTGAGCAGGTGGCCGGTGCCGCCGGGGGCGACGGGCCGGTCCTCGTCGTCGACGACGAGGACTTCGTCGTCCGGGGAGATCGGCCTGCCCTGGGTGGTGACGATGACGTCCTCGGGGTCGTCGAGCCGGGTGTAGTTGACGAGCCCTTCGGCCATGCCGAACACCTGCTGCAGGGTGGCGCCGAGCACCGGGCGGACCCGGCGCGCGACCTCCTCGCTGCACTTGGCGCCGCCGACCTGCAGCACCTCCAGGCTGGAGAGGTCGTGCGCGGTGTTCGCGGCCGCGTCCAGCCACACCAGCGCCAGCGGCGGGACCGCGGCCAGCAGCGTGACCCGTTCCCGCTCCACCAGCGGGAAGACCTCGTCGGGGCTGGGGCGGCGGGAGAGCACCACCTTGCCGCCGGCCTGCAGGACGCCGAAGGTGCCGGGCGAGCTCATCGGGAAGTTGTGCGCGGCGGGCAGCGCCACCAGGTAGACGGTGTCCGCGGTGACGCCGCAGATCTCGTTGCTGGCGCGGAACGAGTAGGCGTAGTCGTCGTGGGTGCGCGGGATGAGCTTCGGCACCCCGGTGCTGCCGCCGGAGAGCTGGAGGAACGCGATGTCCCCCGGACCTGGACCGTCCACATCGGATGGTTCGGCGTCGATCCCGGACAGCGCGGGGAAACCGGACTCCCCCGGGTCGCCCGCGATGAGCACGTGGCGCAGCCCCGGCACCTTCGCCCGCACCTCGGCGGCGAGCGCGCGGTGGTCGAACCCGGCCTCCACGTCGCAGGTGATGTAGGCGGCGGCCTCGGCGAACTCGCAGAAGTAGGCCACTTCGGTCAGCCGGTGCGAGGGCAGCGCGAACACCGGCACCGCGCCGAGGCGGAACAGCGCGAAGCACACCTCGAAGAACTCGGCGATGTTCGGCAGCTGCACCACGACCCGGTCCTGCGCGCCGATGCCGAGCTCGCGCAGCCCGGCCGCGAGCCGGTCGGCGCGGGTGTCGAGCTCGCCGTAGGTCAGCGAGCGCTCGGCGTCCACGACCGCGACCCGCTCGCCGTGCTCGGCGGCGCGGACGCGGAGGATCTCGCCGAAGGTCTCCCCGCGCCAGTACCCGGCTTCGCGGTACCGGGCGGCGTCCTGTTCGGGCCAGGTGGGGCATCCGGGCAGCATCGTCGTTCCTGTTCGTTCGGGGGTCGGCAGGGGCGGCCGGTGGCTACAGCGCGTCCGTCCAACCCATCGCCGAGAGCGCGGTGCGGAACTTCGCGGAGGTCTCGGCGAGCTCGTCGGCCGGGTCGGAACCTTCGACGATCCCGGCGCCGGCGTAGAAGCGGATCGCGGAGTCCTCGATCTCGGCGCACCTGATCGTGACGACCCATTCTCCGTCGCCGGTGGCGTCGCACCAACCGACCATCCCGGTGTAGTAGCCGCGCTCGAACGGTTCCGCTTCGGCGATGGCGACCCGGGCGTCCTCCGGCGGCGTGCCGCACACGGCGGGCGTCGGGTGCATGGCGACGGCCAGCTGCAGCGAGGTGGTCCCGGGGTCGAGGAGTTCGCCGGTGATCTCGGTGGACAGGTGCCACATGGCGGCGGTGTGCACCACCGAGGGCCCGTCGGGGACGACGAGGTCGCGGCACAGCGGGCGCAGCGCGGCCACCACGGCGTCGACGACGGCGGCGTGCTCCCGGAGGTCCTTCTCGGAGTGCTGCAACTCCTCGGCGCGGCGGCGGTCCTCGTCCGGGTCCGCGCTGCGCGGCCGGGAACCGGCAAGCGGGTTGGAGCGCACCCGGGTGCCGTCCAGCGACACCAGCAGTTCCGGGCTGGCGCCGAGCAGGGTGCGGCCCGTCTCGGCCCGTTCGCCGAAGGAGTCGCGGGTGCCGTCCTGGCCGCGCCGCGGGAGGTCCACGGCGTAGGTGAAACCGCCCGGATCGGTGCCCGCGAGGTTGCGCAGCATCCGCCCCGGATCCACCGGCTCCGATGTGGACAGTTCGAGGGAGCGGGCCAGCACGACCTTGCTCATCTCCTCGTCGCGCAGCCGCTTGAGCACCCGCTCCACCGCGCGCTCGTACTCGGCGGGAGCCGGGACGTGCTTCACCTCGTAGTCCACCCGGGGCGCGTCCGGCGCGGCCACCGGTTCGGACAGCGGCTCGGCGCGGTCCACCGCGGCGGGCAGCACCAGGTGCGCGGGCAGGTTGTCGCCGAACGGCACGGCACCGACCACGACGGGGTTCACCCGGCCGAACTCCTCGGCGTGGCGCAAAAATTCGGCGACCTGGCCGGGGAGCCGGTCGCGTCCCCCGGAGCAGGTAGCCTTCGGCACCACGGCGTCGACGCCGCGCGCCAGCATCGAACCGCGCGGCGAGGCGAAGAAGAACGAGGAACCCGCCGAATACCGGTCGAGCAGGGCGCCCGGGGTGAGGCGCTCGCCGAGATCGTCGGATTCTCCGCGCATGGTGGTATCGCTGTCCGTGGTCATGTGTGCCTTCCGTGGGCGGTGGTCGAGGGGCGGCTCAGGCGCGCAGCGTCGCGCCGCCGTCGACGTACAGATCGTGCATCGTGATGTGCCCGGCCTGATCGGAGAGCAGGAAGACGACCGCCTCCGCGACGTCCTCGGCCGTGGCCAGCTTGCCCAGCGGGATGCCGGTCTTGTAGGTCTCCAGCGATCCGGCGATCACCGGGGCGGGTCCGCGTTCGTCCCACAGCCGGTGCTGCATCGGCGTGTCGGTGGAACCCGGCGAGACCACGTTGCAGCGGATGCCGTGCTCGGCGAGCTCCAGGCCGAGCGACTTGGTGAACAGCGTCGCCGCCGCCTTGGACGCGCCGTAGGCGGCCATGCCCTGGCGCGGGACGCCCGCGGCGTTGGAGCCGACGGTGACGATGGAACCGCGGCCGCGGGGGATCATCCGCTTCGACACCGAGCGGCACAGGTGGAACACGCCGGTGGTGTTCACCGCGAAGGTGCGGTGCCAGTCCGCCTCGTCGATCTCCTGCACGGTGCCGGGGCTCAGGATGCCCGCGACGTTGACCAGCAGATCCACCGGTCCCGCTTCGCGTTCGGCGCGCTCAATCACGGATTCCACGGCCGCGGAGTCGGCGACGTCGGCGGGGCAGGCCAGCACGCGGCGGCCCTTGCCGGTCGCGGTCGAGGCGACTCCGGCGAGTTCCTCGGCGTCGAGGTCGACGGCGACGACGGTCGCCCCCAGCTCCCCGAGCGCGTGCACCACAGCGGTACCGATACCGTGGGCGGCGCCGGTCACCACGGCGACCCGGCCGCTGATGCCACTGCGGTCCATCTCGTCCTTCCCCTCGACTGCTGCCACGACCGGGCGCGCTCTCCTGTACCGAGACCGGCTCAGCCCTGTATGGTTAGGCTAACCTGACCACAGCGAGGTTCGGTAGGGGATGACCATCACACCTCGCACCGCCTTGCCCTCTTGGCTCTCTTGCGAGCGCGCGACCGCCGTCGGTCACCGCGGCGGCTCGCCGAGGACGCCCCGGGCGAAACCGAGGTCCACGACGTCCTGGGGGCGCAGCCGCAACGACTCGGCCAGCTCCGGCACCTGCTCCGGCGGGCGTTTGAGGATCGACGCGGCCGATTCCGGGGCGATGACCGCGAAGTAGGCGTCCGCGGTGATCCACGTCGAGCCGGGCGCGGCCAGCGCCAGCGCTCCCCCGGAACCGCCCTCGCCGATCACGAGCGTGGTGATCGGCACCCGCGCCTCGGCGACCGCGGTGAACAGCTCGCCGATCGCGGGCCCGGCCCCGGCGAGTTCGGCGGCCGCGCCGTTCGCCGCGCCCGGGGTGTCCACCAGCGTCAGCACCGGCAGCCGCAGCCGGTCCGCCAGCCGCACCAGCCGGGCCGCCGTGCGGAAACCGGCCGGGGTGTTGGCGGTACCGGTCTGCGCGGCGTAGGCGACCGGACGGCCCTCGTGCTCGCCGATCCCGCACAGCATCCCCGGATCCGCACCACCCGCCCGGTCGCCGCTGAGCGCGAACCGGCCGGTGAAGAACCGGTCCAGGTAGTCGGTCGCGCGCGGGCGCTCCGCCGCGCGGGCGCGCCGCACCGCCGCCCACCCGCTGCCCGGGGCGGGGCCCGGCCGCGGCGGGACGGCCGCCGCGACGGGTTCCGGGACGGCGCGGCGCGGTTGCAGCAGGTCCACCAGACCGGGGAGCACCGCGGGCAGCTCGTCCTCCGCCACCAGCCGGTCCACCTGGCCGGCGGCGAACTTCCCGGCCGCGGTGAACGCCGCTCCGGACTCCGCGGCGGGGCGCACCCGGCTGCCGCCGAACGCGACCTCGGCGCCGGGCACCGCGAGCACCACGTCGGCGCCCGCGCCCAGCGCCGCCCACATGCCGCCGGTCGTCGGATCGCGCAGCACCGCCACGTGCGGGAGGCCCGCCCGCCTGGTCCGCGCGCAGGCCCGCGCGATGGTCTGCAGCTGGGCGAGCGCGCGGATCCCCTCCTGCATCCGGCTTCCGCCGGAGGCCACCAGCGAGACCACCGGCAGCCGCAGCTCCCGGGCCCGGTCGAAGGCGTCCACCACCCGCGCCCCGGTCTCCTCCCCGACCGAACCGCCGAGGAAGCCGAACTCGAACGCGACCAGCACGGCGCGACCGGAACCGACCGCGCCGTGCCCGCACAGCACGGATTCGGCCGCTCCGGTGCGCTCGGCGGCCCGGCGCCGCTGCTCGCCGTAGCCGTCCCAGCCCAGCGGGCCGTCCACCGGGCGGGTTCCGGTGCGGCGCGGCGCGAACTCGGTGAAGTCCGCGCACACCGCGGTGATCAGCTCGCGCGCGCCCACCGGATCACCCCAGCGCCTTCTTCATGACCTTGCCCATCTCGTTGCGCGGCAAGGACTCCACGAACCGCACCTCGCGCGGGCGCTTGTGCGGGGTGAGCAGCCGGGCCACGTGCTCGGCGAGCTCGCGGCCGGTCTCGTCCGCGTCCGCGGGCTCCGCGGTCGGCACCACCCAGGCCAGGATCCGCTCGCCCAGGTCCGGATCGGCCTGCCCGGTGACGGCGACCTCGGCGACGACCGGGTGCTCCAGCAACGCGTTCTCGATCTCGCCCGCGCCGATCTTGTAGCCGCCGCTCTTGATGATGTCGGTGGCCTTGCGCCCCACGATCCGCAGGTAGCCGTCGGGCGCGCGGGTGGCGACGTCGCCGGTGCGGAACCAGCCGTCGGCGAACGCGGCGGCGGTGGCGTCCGGCCGGTTCAGGTAGCCGGTGAACAGGTTCCGGCCGCGGACCAGGATCTCGCCGACGGTCTCGTCGTCGCTGACCTCGATGTCGGCGCCCGCGTCGTCGACGAGCTTGATCTCCACCCCGTCGAAGGGCAGGCCGACGTAGCCGGGCCTGCGGTCCCCGGAGGCGCGCACGCCCGAATTCATGATCGTCTCGCTCATGCCGTAGCGCTCCACGACGCGCTGCCCGGTCAGCCGGGAGATCCGCTCGTGCTCCACCGCGGGCAGCGCGGCCGAACCGGACACCAGCAGCCGGGCACGGCCGACCGCCGCCGCCAGCTCCGGATCGCGTTCGGCGTCGTCGGCGAGGCGGTGGTACATCGTCGGCACCCCGAACAGCATCGTCGCCGCGCCGGCCAGCTCCGCGGCCACCGCCGCCGAGGAGAACCGGCCGAGGTGGTGCACGGTCCCGCCGAGCCGCACCGGCCCGAGGGTGCCGAGGATCAGCCCGTGCACGTGGAACAGCGGCAGCGCGTGCACCAGCACGTCCTGCGCGGTCCACTCCCACGCGTCGGCGAGCGCGTCGAGGTTCGCCCGGATGGCCCGCCGCGGCAGCACCACGCCCTTCGGCGGGCCGGTGGTGCCGGAGGTGTAGACGATCAGCGCCGGCTGCTCCTCGTCCGGTTCGGCGGGCAGCTCGCCGCCGGGTGCGAGGTCCACCTCGTGCAGCGGAACCTCGGCCAGCGCCGCCGGGATCTCGAAACCGGGCGCGGCGAGCAGGAGTTCCGGTTCGCTGTCCCCGGCGATGTGCGCGAGCTCCCGCTCCCCCACCTTCGGGTTCACCGGCACCACCGCGGCACCGGCAGCGAGCGCGCCGAGCACCGCCACCGCGGTCTCCAGCTCCGACGTGGCCCACACCGCCACCCGCCGGGCACCGCCGACGCGCTCGGCGACGCCCGCCGCGGCGGCGGCCAGCTCCGGGTAGGTGAGGGCGCGGTCGCCGAAGCGCACCGCCTCCTTCTCCTCCGGCCTGCGCAGCGTCGGGAACAGTTCCATGCCTACCTCCGGTTCCATGTCACCCCAGTCCGGGGACGACGAACACGAGCCACGCCAGCAGCGGGCCCACCGCGACCACCACCCCGCCGTAGACCATCAGGCGGCGGAAGAACACCTCGCGGTCCACGCCCTTGGCGTTGGCGAGCACGATCGCGCCGTTGGTGGAGAACGGGCTGACGTCCACCAGCGTCGCCGACACCGCCAGCGCCGTCACCACGCCGATCGGCCCGATCGTGCCGGTCGCCAGGAACGGCACCGCCAGCGGGATCAGCGCGCCCATCAACCCGACCGAGGAGGCGAATGCCGACACGACGCCGCCGATGTAGCACAGCAGCAGCGCCGCCAGCAGCGGCAGCCCGACCCCGGCGACGGCGTGGCCCACGTAGTCGATCGTGCCCATCTCCTGCAGCACCCCGACGTAGGTGAGCACGCCGCAGATCAGCAGCACCGTCGGCCAGGTGACCTCGGCGGGCGCGTTCGCGGCGACCTTCGGCGACAGCACGGTCAGCACCACCGCGACCGTCATCGCGACCAGGCCCGCGTCGAGCTCGAACACCAGCGTGCACACCACCAGCGAGGCGAGTCCGAGCAGCGTCAGCATCCGGTCCCGGTCCAGGCGCAGCACCTCCGGTTCGTCGGCGGCGTCGTCCGGCTGCGAACCGGCCCGCGCGGTGCGCAGCCCGCCGAACACGACGAACACCACGCCCGCGATCAGCAGGTTCAGCGCGAAGCTGCCCAGGAACAGCACCAGCGGGCTGCCGGGCAGCGCGTTGTCGGCGACGACCCCGTTGACGATGACGCCGTAGACGCTGATCGGCGAGAAACCGCCTGCCTGCGCGCCGTGCACGACCATCGCCCCCATCAGCAGCGGGTTGATGCCGTGCCGGGCAGCGAGGTTCAGCGCGATCGGCGCGATGATCGCGCAGGCCGCGGGGCTGACCGCGCCGATGGCGGTGAGCAGCGCCGCGATGCCGAACATGACCCACGGGATCACCACGAGCCTGCCGCCGACCAGCCGCACCGCCCAGTGCACCAGCCAGTCGGTGGTGCCGTTGGCGCGGGCGATCGCGAACAGGTAGGTGACGCCGACGAGCACCACGAAGATGTCGCCGGGGAACCCGGCGAAGATGTCGTCGTCGGACAGGCCGCCGACGAGCTTGCCGACGGCGAAGGCCGCGGCGAACGACAGCACCCCCATGTTCACCGACATCGTCGTGGCCAGCACGAAGCAGGCCACGAGCGCGTAGATGGATATCAGCTCGGGCGACACCGTTGTCTCCTCACCGTCCATGCGCCTCGGGTGAGCCCGGACACAGTGGTTCACTGGCTGGACCACTGTGCGCCGACGCCCCCGGGGCGTCAAGACCCGAAGTGGTCCGGCGCGCGGACCACTGGACCGCTTTCCCGGTGCTAACCTGGCCATTCCGCGCCGAAGCGGGAGGGAGGCGCCGGTGTCCGACGCGCTGCGGCCGCTGACCAGGCCGAGGCTCTACGAGCAGGTCGTGCTGCGCCTGCGCGAGCACGTCGCCGCCTCCGGCCTGGACGTGGGCGACCGGTTGCCGCCGGAGCGCGAACTCGCCGAACGGCTCGGGGTCAGCCGCGCCTCCGTGCGCCAGGCCATCGTGGTGCTGGAGGTGCAGGGCCTCGTCGAAGTCCGCCACGGCGGCGGGACCTACCTGGCGCGCCGCGAGCTGGACGGCGAACCGGTGGACGAGCTGGTGGCCCGCCGCGACCGGCTGCCGGACGTGCTCGACGCCCGCGAAGGGCTGGAGACCAAGCTCGCGGAGCTCGCCGCCGAACGCCGCACCACCGCCGACCTCGCCGAGATCGACGCGGCGCTGGCCGACATGCGCGCCCAGGTGGAGCGCGGCGAACTCGGCGGGGAAGGCGACCGCCGGTTCCACGCGGCCGTCACCGCCGCCGCGCACAGCTCGATGCTCGCCGAGTTCATGCGCACCATCGCCACCGAGATCGCCGAGAGCCGCCAGGAATCGCTGCGCCAGCCGCACCGCCCGCCGAAGTCGCTGGCCCAGCACGAGCGCATCGCCGAGGCCATCCGCGCCGGGCAGCCGCGGGCCGCGGCCGCCGCGATGCGCAGGCACCTGCGCACGGTCAGCCGGGTCCGGTTGCTCTCCTGGAACCCGGACGCCGACGAACCGGGCTGACCGGCGCCGATCCGCCGCCCGGTAAGGTCGGCCCGTTCCCCCGTTCGAGGTCCGTTCCCCCGTTCGAGGTCCGTCCCCGTTCGAGGTCCGTCCCGCGCCCGAGTTCCGTGGAGTACGTCCCGATGCCCGCTCGCCCTCGCCTCGGCAGCAGGCGCGCACCCACCTCCGGGTTCCCGCGATGATCGGGTGGCTGCTGGCCACGGCGGGCACCGCGCTGCTGGGCAGCGTCTTCCCGCTGGCCAACATCGAGCTGTACCTCGTCGGCGTGCTCACCACCGTGGACGGGCTGAACTGGTGGGCGCTGGCGCTGGCCGCCGCGGTCGGGCAGATGACCGGCAAGACGCTGTTCTACCTGGCGGGCCGGGGCGGGTTCAGCCTCGGCACCCGGCTCGGCCGGATGGCGGAGGCGCGCAAGGGCGGCCGCTGGGCGGCGTGGCTGGAGAAGTTCCACGCCCGCACCGAGCAGCACCCGTGGTGGGGGCTGGGCGTGCTGTTCGTGAGCGCGGTGGCGAGCTTCCCGCCGTTCACCGTGCTGTGCTTCCTCTCCGGCGCGGCGGGGTTGCCGCTGCTGGGCTTCCTCGGCGTGAGCCTGGCCGGCCGCGCCATCCACTTCCTGGTGCTGGCGGCGGCCCCGGAGATCATCCACCAGCTGCCGTTCTTCGGCTGACGCCGCCACGGATGCATGCCGGTCCGCCCGGGCGGGCACCCATCGGGCACGGACTACCCGTTCCCGGAGGCTCGGCATGACTTCTCACCGCGACAAGCAGGACCAGCTCGACGAAGTGCGGCACGACCCGCAGGACACCTACCTCACCACTCAGCAGGGTGTCCGCGTCGGCCACACCGACGACTCGCTGACCGCGGGCGCGCGCGGACCCACCTTGCTGGAGGACTTCCACGCGCGGGAGAAGATCACCCACTTCGACCACGAACGCATCCCGGAACGGGTGGTGCACGCGCGCGGCGCGGGCGCCTACGGCTACTTCGAGGCCTACGACTCCTCCCTCGCCGACTACACGGCCGCGAAGTTCCTCACCGATCCGCAGCGGCGCACCCCGGTGTTCGTCCGCTTCTCCACGGTCGCGGGTTCGCGCGGTTCGGCGGACACGGTGCGCGACGTGCGCGGCTTCGCCACGAAGTTCTACACCGCGGAGGGGAACTACGACCTGGTCGGCAACAACATGCCGGTGTTCTTCATCCAGGACGGCATCAAGTTCCCCGACTTCGTGCACGCGGTGAAACCGGAGCCGCACAACGAGATCCCGCAGGCGCAGTCCGCGCACGACACGCTGTGGGACTTCGTGCAGCTGCAGCCCGAGACGCTGCACATGATCATGTGGCTGATGTCGGACCGGGCGCTGCCGCGCAGCTACCGCATGATGCAGGGCTTCGGCGTGCACACGTTCCGGTTCGTCAACGCCGCGGGCACCGGCACGTTCGTGAAGTTCCACTGGAAGCCGAAGCTGGGCACCCATTCGCTGGTGTGGGAGGAGTGCCAGCAGGTGCAGGGCAAGGATCCCGACTTCAACCGCCGCGACCTGTGGGACGCCATCGAGTCCGGGAACTTCCCCGAGTGGGAGTTGGGCGTGCAGCTGGTCGAGGAGTCCCGGGAGCACGACTTCGACTTCGACCTGCTGGACGCGACGAAGATCATCCCGGAGGAGCAGGTGCCGGTGCGCCCGGTCGGCCGGATGGTGCTGGACCGCAACCCGGACAACTTCTTCGCCGAGACCGAGCAGGTCGCCTTCCACACCGCGAACGTGGTGCCCGGCATCGACTTCACGAACGACCCGCTGCTGCAGGCGCGGAACTTCTCCTACCTGGACACCCAGCTGATCCGGCTGGGCGGACCGAACTTCGCGCACATCCCGGTGAACCGGCCGGTCGCGGAGGTCTCCACGAACCAGCGCGACGGGTTCCAGCAGCACCGGATCCACCGCGGGCAGGCCAGCTACTCGAACAACAGCCTCGGCGGCGGCTGCCCGGTGCTCGCCGGGGCCGGCGAGGGCGCCTTCGAGCACTACCAGGAGAAGGTGGAGGGCGCGAAGATCCGCCAACGCAGCGAGAGCTTCCAGGACCACTACACCCAGGCGAGGCTGTTCTGGAACAGCATGGCCTGGTGGGAGCGGGAGCACATCATCGCCGCGTTCCGCTTCGAACTCGGCAAGGTCGAGCACATGCACGTGCGGGAGGGCGCGGTCGCGCAGATCAACCACATCGACCACGACCTCGCCGTCGCCGTCGCCGAGGGGATCGGTGTGACCCCGCCCGAGGCCGCGTCCGGACCGGGCCACGACGACCGCTCTCCCGCGCTGAGCCAGGCGAACTCGGTGCAGGACACCATCGCCACCCGCACCATCGCGCTGCTCGTCTCCGACGGGGTCGACCAGGCGGAGGTGGCGCAGCTGCGCGACGGCTTCGCCGAGCGCGGCGCGGTCGCGGAGGTGCTCGGCACCCGCGACGGCAGCGTGCGCGGCGCCGACGAGAGCCAGGTCGAGGTGGACCGCGCGATCCCCACGGTGTCCTCCGCGGTCTACGACGCGGTGATCGTGCCCGGGGGCGCCGACAGCGTGCAGGCGCTGTCCAAGGACGGCTACGCGGCGCACTTCGTGGCGGAGGCGTTCAAACACGCCAAGCCGGTCGGCGCCAGCGACGAGGGGCTCGCCCTGCTGCAACGCGCCGGGCTGGACTTCGTGCGGCACGCCGGCGAGGGCGACAACGTGGTCAGCGACCAGGGCGTGGTGACCGCGGTGCCCGGCGGCGCGGGACTGCCCGCCGAGTTCATCGAGGAGTTCGCCGCGGTGCTCGCCGGGCACCGGGCGTGGGACCGGGACACCACCCAGGTCGTGGCCTGAGCCCCCGATCGGCGCAGCCGCTGGCCCGCACGGGTCGCCGCGCTGCGCCGATCGGTCCCACTCCGGTACCAGGTCCATCACGCCGCGCCGGATGTTTCGCTTTCACCTCCGCGAGCTTCTACCGTGCTGCCCGTGGGTGTTCTGCGAACTCTTCCCGTCCAGCACGTGCTGGACCGCACCGAACGCAGCGGCCTCGCGCGGCGGCTGTCCGGTGTCGACCTCGTCGGCTTCGGCATCGGCATCATCATCGGGACCGGTGTCTTCACGCTGGCGGGCGTCGAGGCCAAGGAGCACGCCGGGCCCGCGGTGGTGGTGGCGTTCCTGATCGGCGGCGTGGTCGCCGCGCTGGCCGCGCTCTGCTACGCCGAGCTGGCCGCGGCGGTGCCGACGGCGGGCAGCGCCTACACCTACGGGTACGCGACGCTCGGCGAGATCTTCGCCTGGATCATCGGCTGGGACCTGCTGCTGGAGTTCGCGCTCGGCGCCGCGGTGGTGTCCCGCAGCTGGTCGGGCTACGTCTCCAGCCTGCTCGGGCTGCCGCCGGAGTGGTTCGGCGAGGAGGCGACGGTCAACGTCGGCGCCGTCCTCATCATCGGCGTGCTCACCATCGTGGCCGTGCTCGGCATCCGCGAGTCGTCCTGGCTGACCAACGTGCTGGTCGTGGTCAAGGTGTCGGTCTGCGTGCTGGTCGTCATCGCCGGGTTGTTCTTCTTCACCGGCGCGAACCTCACCCCGTTCGTGCCGCCCGCGCAGCCCGCCGAGCAGGGCGCGAGCGTGCTGGAGCAGCCGCTGGTGTCCGCGGCGCTCGGCATGGAGCAGTCGATGTACGGGTTCGGCGGGGTGCTCACCGCGGCCGCGATCGTCTTCTTCGCCTACACCGGTTTCGAAGCGCTGGCCAACCTCGGCGAGGAGACCAAGCGGCCCAAGCGGGACCTGCCGGTGGGCCTGCTCGGCAGCCTGATCGTGTGCACCGTGCTGTACGTGCTGGTGGCGCTCGTGCTCAGCGCGATGGTCGACTACCGGCAGATCGACGAGGCCGCACCGCTGGCCGCCGCCTTCCACTCGGTCGGCGCGCACTGGGTCGCCGCGCTCATCGCGCTCGGCGCCGTCACCGGCCTGACCTCGGTGATGATGGTGGAGCTGGTGACCATCGGCCGGATCGGGTTCGCGATGAGCCGGGACGGGCTGCTGCCGCCGAAGCTCTCCCAGGTGCACCGGAAGTGGGGGACCCCGCACCGGGTGACGATCGGCGGCGCGGTGCTGGTGATGCTGCTCGGCGGGTTCATCCCGATCTCCGAGCTCGCCGACATGGTCAGCATCGGCGCGCTGTCCGGTTTCGTCATCGTGGCCATCGCGATCCCGGTGCTGCGCCGCCGCGAACCGGACCTGCCGCGCCCGTTCCGGATGCCGTGGTCCCCGGTGCTGCCCGTGCTGACCGCCGTCGCCTGCCTGTACCTGATGTCGAACCTGAGCGTGCTGACCTGGCTGCGGTTCGCCGTGTGGCTCGTGGTCGGCCTGGCGATCTACCTGCTCTACGGGTACCGCAAGTCCCGGCTGGCCACCGCCGAACCGGTCAGCGACGCCGAGTCAGGATGAGCTGCTCGGCCACCGCCAGCAGCAGCGCCAGCGTCACGAACCCGACCGCGACGAGCAGCCCGATCGAGATCGCCGCGTCGTAGCCGCCGGTGGCGATCGCGCCGAAGAACAACCCGGACGCGGTGGCGGTGCCGATGGCCGTGCCGAGCCGCTGCCCCGTCTGCTGCACGCCCGCCGCGGTCCCGCCCCGGGCCGCGTCCACCTTGGAGAGCGTGACGGTCTGGTTCGGCGAGATGACCAGCCCGCTGCCGACCCCGGCCAGCAGCAGCGGTGCCGCCACCACCAGGCCCGCGGCCGCCCCCGGCCCCGTCGACAGCAGCAGATCGGTCACCACCAGTCCCGCCAGCGCCCCCACCAGCCCCAGCACCACCAGCGACCGGCCGAACCTGTTCACCAGCCGCCCGCTCAACGCCGAGGACGTGGCGGAACCGATCGCGAACGGCGTCATCGCCAGCCCCGCCTGCAGCGGCGAATACCCCAGCCCGCGCTGGAAGTACAGGGCCAGCACGAAGAAGATGCTGGTGAACCCGGCGAAGTACAGCATCCCCAGCGCGGTGCCGAAGCTGTAGCTGCGGATGCTGAACAGCCCCAGGTCCACCAGCGGTTCCCGGCCGCGGCCGCGGTAGTACCGCTCCCACAGCACGAACAGCACCAGCAGCACCGGCGCCGCGCCCAGCAGGTACCACGGCGTGCCCGCCCCGCTCTCCTGCTGGATGAGCGGCAGCAGCACCGCCAGCAACGCCCCGGCCAGCAGCAGCACCCCGACCAGGTCGAGGCTGCGCGGCCCTTCCTCCACCTCGTCCTTCGGCAGCACCTTCGCGGCGAACGCCAGCGCGAACAGCCCGATCGGCACGTTCACGAAGAACACCCAGCGCCAGCCCTGCTCGCTCCCCGCGAACTCGATGATGAGCCCGCCCAGCAGCGGGCCGATCGCGGTGGACACGCCGATGACCGCGCCGAACATGCCGAAGGCCTTCGCCCGTTCGGGGCCCTGGAACAGCTGCTGGATCAGGCCCAGGACCTGCGGGTTGAGCATGCCGCCCGCGACGCCCTGCACCAGCCGGGCGACCACCAGCCAGAGGGCCGACGGCGCGAAGCCGGCGGCCGCGCTGGCCGCGGTGAACAGCAGCAGCGAGAGCACGAACATCCGGCTGCGCCCGCGGTCGTCGCCGAGCCGCCCGGCGGGCACCAGCACCAGCCCGAAGGTCAACGCGTAGCCGGACACCACCCAGCCCAGCGCCACCGGCGGGGCGTCCAGCCCCTGCTGCATGGACGGCAGCGCGACGTTGACGATGCTGACGTCGAGGAGGGTCATGAATCCCGCCAGCAGGCACACCCCCAGCGCCTGCCACCGCTGCGTCGTCGTCGAGGCGGTAGTTCCCGTCATTCCCACATCCTGACGGTGCACCGACGGCTCGTCTCGGCTGAGGGGGGCCGATCAAGCGGACCGTGAGGTGCTAAGGAACGGTCCCCGGTCACCGTCCGGAACCGCCGCGCACGCAGTTCGAGGGTTTCCGCGGCGCTGGTAGCGTCCTGCCCGCGCGCCGCGCCTGACTACCCGACCCCACGACCGCACGAGACGATGACCTCCGAACCGCCCGAAGACGCCGGACCCGCCGCCTTGCGCGCCAGGGTTCGCGAGGTGGTGGCCGCGCACCAGGGCAGCCACCGGGAGTTCGCCGACCGGATCGGGCTGGACGCCAGCAAGCTGTCCAAGTCGCTGAGCGGAGTCCGGCGGTTCACGCCGGTCGAGCTCACCCGCATCGCCGAGCTCGGCCAGGTGACGGTGAACTGGCTGATCAACGGCCAGGACGACGCGGAGACGGTGGCCGCGGCACCGCGGCGGGCGGCACGTCCACCGGAACGGTCCGGCGGCGACCGCTACCAGCAGATCCTCGACGCGGCCTGGGAGCTCATCGCCGAGCGCGGTTACCACTCGGTGCGGGTCGCCGACATCGCCGAGGCGTGCGGGGTGAGCGCGGCCGCGATCCACTACCACTTCCCGGGTCGCGACGACCTGCTGACCGAGGCGCTGCGGCACTCGGTGCGCCAGGCCTTCGACCGGCAGGTCGCCGAGCTGCACAGCATCGACGACGCGCACCGGCGGCTGCTGCGCCTGGTGGAGCTCCAGCTGCCCGGCTCCCCGGAGCTGCGCCGCGAGTGGTCGATCTGGTTGCAGGTGTGGAACGAGAGCGCGCTGCGCCCCGAGCTGCGCGGGCTGCACGGCGATTCCTACACCCGGTGGCACGACACGATCGCGCGAACCATCCGGCAGGGGCAGCGGCAGGGCGTGTTCACCGGCGGTGACGCCGAGGAGCTCGCGGTGCGCTTGACCGCCCTGATCGACGGACTCGGCATCGGAGTCCTCACCGGCCGCCCGGAACGTTCGGTCCCGCGGATGCGGCAGGTCCTGCACGACTTCATCAGGCGCGACGTGGTCGGCGACCGCGGAGACCGAGCATCTCGTCCGCGCCGGAGCGATCACGGGTGGTGATCTCTGCTCGCCCGTCCGGGTCGCTCGATCGCCGGTTGAACCCCCTGGTGCGGCTCGGTAGTTTCCGAAAGCACTCGCCACGGAGGTGATCAGGTGCCGGAGGACGACGAGATCCTGGTCGAGCACCGGGATGCGGTGCTGCTGCTGACCTTCAACCGGCCGGACCGGCTCAACGCGTGGACGCCGAGCATGCGGCGGCGCTACTTCGACCTGCTGGAAGAAGCCGACGCCGACCCGTCCGTGCGCGCGGTGGTCGTCACCGGTGCCGGGCGCGGGTTCTGCGCGGGCACGGACCTCTCCGCACTGGGCGACACCCCCGAGCCGGACGTCGACGAGCGGGCGATCTCGCTGTCGATCCGGATCCGCAAACCCATCATCGCCGCGATCAACGGGCCGGTCGCCGGGATCGGCCTGGTCGCGGCCCTGTTCGCGGACGTGCGCTTCGCGGCCGAGGACGCCAAGTTCACCACCGCGTTCAGCAGGCGCGGCCTGGTCGCCGAGCACGGCATCTCCTGGTTGCTGCCGAAGCTGGTGGGCGCGGGCGCCGCGCTGGACCTGATGCTCTCGGCCCGGACCCTGCCGGGCACCGAGGCGCACCGGATGGGACTGGTGGACCGGGTGCTGCCCGCCTCGGAGGTGCTGGCGGCGGCGCTGGAGTACGCGCACGTGCTGGCCACCGAGTGCTCCCCCGCGTCGCTGGCCGACATCAAGGAGCAGATCTACTCCGGCCTGGACAGCGGACTGGAGACGGCCCGGGCCGACGCGAGCAACCGGATGGTCACCGCCTTCGGCCGCCCCGACGTGCGCGAGGGGGTGCGCAGCTTCCACGAGCGGCGCCGGCCGGACTTCCCGCCGCTCGGGGGCTGAACGCGGCCGGGACCGATACGGTGGCGTCGAGAAGCCCGATCCGCGGAAGGAGCGCCGTGAACCCCGAGACTCCGGAAGCCGACGCAGCCGATCAGAACCGTCCCGCCGAGGACACCGCGGGCGAGGACCTCACCGTCCCCGCCGAATCGTCCGCGGAGGCCGATCCGGCCGATCTCGCGGACCAGCAGCTGGTGGTCCCCGATGACGAGGACTACGAACGCGACTGACGGGATCCCCGCGCGCCGCGCGCCGATCACGACGAATGCCGGATTCCGGGGCGCGGCGCGTTGCGGACCCATTAGTCGCACCCGATACGGAGGTCAAGTTCTTTTCGGAAAGTTCCTAGAACTTGCCCCGCACCATTCCGGAACCCGGTAGCTTAACCACGATCACCTGCACCGCCTGGAACGAGCGATCCCGGCCTTTCCGCGCCACCGGACGCGCGAAAGCAACTCGCCATTTCCAGTGCGAACTCGCCCCGGCGCTCAGCCCGGCCAGAGGCCGAACATCGTCGCGAATCCCTCACGCCAACTGGGCCATCCCGGACGCCAGCCCAACGTCTCCCGGAGCCGGAAATTCGTCGCCCCCCGCTGCTCGGTCAGCCGGTGCACGGTGAGCCAATCCAGCTGCGCCCTGGCCTGGTCCAACGTCAGCGACAACGGCGCCGGGCCCCCGATCATCCGGGCGTACGCCGGTAACCACTCGGCGTATTCCGCGGGTTCGTTGTCCACCACGTTGTAGGTGCCGGTCTCCCCTGCCTCCAGCACTTCCACGACGGCGCTGGCCGCGTCCTCCACATGGGTGAACGAGGTGAGCCCGACCCCGTCCACGACCAGCGGCAGCGCGCTGCCCCGGACCTGCTCGTGCACCAGTCCGCCCGGCGCGTACCAGGTGTCCGGCCCGTACAGGGAACCGTAGCGCAGCACCACGCCTTCCAGGTCGGTGCGCTCCACGACCGCGCGCTCCATGTCGGCCACCGCCCGCACCACCTCGCCCCAGCGCCCCGGGGCGTCGATCCACAGCGGCGAGTCCTCGTCCAGCACGTCGTGGCCGTTCGGGCAGTACGCGGCGACCATGCTCTGCGCCACCACGCGGCGCACCCCGGCATCGGCCGCCGCCTCGACCAGGTTCCCGGTGCCTCGCTCCCACAGCCGCGAGGTGCGGGCCAGCGCGTCGTCGAAGTCCGGTCCGCGGAAGCCGGACACCTGCGCCACCACCACGTCCGGCTCCGCGCGCTGCAGCACCTGGCGCAGCCGCGGCAGGTCCAGCACGTCGGCCACCACGACCTCGTCGGCACCGGTCACGCCCTGCGCGCGGCCGGCGGTGCGCAGCAGCGCGGTCACGTGGTGCCCGCGTTCCCGCAGCTTCGGCAGCAGCGTCGTACCGACCACGCCGGTGGCTCCGGCGACGAACACACGAAGGGACACCCGGAACCTCGCAAAGATCGACTTCAGCGGGGTGGGCAGCCTACCGCGTCGCGGCCGGCGCCCACGACGAACATGCGAGAGGCCCACGCCTGGCAGGCGTGGGCCTCTCGCTATCGGCTTGACTCAGGCGATGCCGCGAATCTGCGAAGCTTGCGGACCCTTCGGGCCCTGGGCGATCTCGAACTCCACGCGCTGGTTCTCGTCCAGCGTGCGGAAACCGGAGGCGTCAATCGCACTGTAGTGGGCGAACACATCGGATCCACCCCCGTCGGGGGTGATGAAGCCGAAGCCCTTTTCAGCGTTGAACCACTTAACGGTACCGGTAGCCATTCTCTTTACTCCTACTTCAGATGGCCAGGGCCGACACTGCGTCAACCCCAAGTCGCCGAGATGATCACCCGGGCCGAACGGCCTCCGGCACAACAAAGCGCCTGCGCCACACTTGTCTCGCAGGCACTTTTTAGTACTTCTGGGAACCAAAACTGCAACCGCGGTCAACGCTAGCACCCCGACAGCGGGTTGTCACACACTTGTCACCCGAAGTCGTGGCGACCGAAGTCCGGTGTAACGCCCATCCGCATTCCGACGATTTCCCCGAAATGGGCGTGGGGGGGGGGCCCCCCCCCCGCGGGGGGGGGCGCGGGGCGGCGCGGGAGGTGTGTGGAACGCAGAGGCGAAGAACACCACCCCCCCCCCCCACCCCCCCCACACTCAGGAGG